>NZ_BCQU01000014.1:0-89045 GCF_001552235.1 Actinomadura rubrobrunea NBRC 15275
GAACGGGGGCGGGGGCACGGCGCCGCCCCGCGGGCGGGCGCCGCGCCGCGGCCCGCTCGCGGCCGGTGCTCGCGCAGTCCGCCTCACAGCCGCCAGACGACGTCGGAGTCCGGACGGTAGGCGCAGGTGACCCCGGTGGAGATCGAGGCCCGCAGGTGCCGGGCCAGCTCCGGATGCCGCCGGTCGAGCCGGCGCAGGGTGTCGCGGATCCGCGCGGTGACCGCCTTGCGCGCCCGCTCGGCCTGGTCTCCCAGGCGGCGGTCGCGGCCCGCCCGCCCCGCCGCGGCCCGCAGCTCCGCCAGCAGCGCCGCCCGCTCCCGGTCGAACTCGGCGGCCCTGCGGTCGTCGCCCAGCGCGGCCGCCCGGTCGATCTCCTCGTCCAGCCGCCGCAGCCGCCGCCGGTACCGGGCCTTGGCCTCGTCGTCCAGCACCGGGTCGCCGCCGCCGCGCAGCGCCGCCTCCGCGACCCGGCCGCCCGCGGGGTTGGCCAGCCGCACCGCAGGGACCTCCGTCCCCGGACATCCGAGCAGCACCCGCAGGTCGTGCAGCCCCTTGGCGTCCGGCATGTGCACCGTGCGGGCCGCGAACGTCAGCGTCCACACCTCGCCGTCGAATCGGAACACGCCCTCGGAGCCGGCGGCCCCGCCCTCCGGCGCGCCGGCACCACCGTCCGCCTCTCGGCCCTCGGCCGCGGCGCCGCCGGAGAGGCCGCTCGCCGCCCTGGACGTAGTCGACGCGCTCCGGACCTCGGCGACCCGGGCGGTGACGTGCCTCATGCCCAGCTCGGCGGCCTCGCGGGCGACCTCGTCCAGCAGGGTGCGCGCCGCCTGCGCGTCGCCGTCGCCGCCTCGGGCCAGCAGCGCCTCCGCCAGGCGCAGCCGCGCCTCCACCGCCCAGGGACGGGCGGACAGGCGGTCGGCCGACTCCCCGGCGGCGGTGAACCGGCGGATCGCGTCGTCCCAGCGTTCCTGGGCGGCGTCGAGCACGCCCAGCCACAGGTCTATCGGCCCGCCGACGTCGCAGCCGTACAGCGCCACGGCCCACTGCCCCGCGTACGGAAGCAGGGCCGCCCGCGCCCGTTCGCACCGCCGCGGATCCCCGGAGGCGGCCGCGGTCTGGGCCTGGAAACGCAGCCACAGCGGTGCGGCGATCGGCGGATAGGGCTCCTCGCGGTCCTGCGCGGCCTCCAGGTGCCGAAGCGCCGCGCCGGTGTCGCCGCGCTGCACGGCGGTGATGGCCTCCAGCAGCTCGGCGTAGGGGTGCCCGTGCTCGAACAGCGCGCGGTGCGTGTCCTCCAGCTCCTCGAACCTGCCCTGGAGCAGCTGGAGCGTCCACCGGAGGTGGAGCGTCATGTAACCGACGTGGGAACCCCTCTCGCGGGGGAGGCTCGTCATCAGGGCGTCGAGGTGCTTGTCCGCTTCGGCGAAGCGTCCGTGCAGCGCGGCGACGATGCCCTGGTCGGTGTGCACGGCCAGGCGCCACATCGCGACGTCGGCGTGCCGCGTCATGGCCACGAACCGGCTGAAATGCCGCAGATATCGCGGATCGCCCCGCTCCAGCAGGGCCACCCAGCGGAACGACGCCGCCAGATAGATCGTCTCGGTGTCGCCGGTGCGCCGCGCCAGGCGGGCCAGCTCCTCGATCAGCGCGAGCCGCTCGGCCGCGGTGCCGAGGCCCAGCAGGGAGTCGTGCCGGGCCCACAGGCCGAACAGCAGCGTCTCGTCGTCGCCGCGGCCCTGCCGGGCGACGGCGGCCGACAGCTCCTGCGCGAGCTGGACGTCCGGCGGCCGCGCCTGCGCGGGGGCGCCTCCCAGCACCATCCTGCGGTGCGCCTCTTCCAGCAGGTCCCGCTGGAACGCCTCCCACCCGGCGGGCGGTTCGTACGGGTAGACGGTCAGCGCCACCCGGGCCAGCAGCGCGGTGTCGTCCGCCTCCCGGGCGAGCGCCGCGGCGTCCTCGAACACCCGCCACGCGGCGTCCGTGTCGCCGCCGAGCGCCAGCTGGCGGCCCAGTTCCAGGGAGATCAGCGCGCGCAGGCGGCGCCGGTCTGCGGGCGCGCGCTCCAGGGCGCGCCGCAGGTGTTCGGCCGCCTCCTCGGCGGCGAACCGGGAGCCGGCGTCGCGGGCGGCGGCCCGCAGGTGCTCCACCGCCCGCATCGGGTCGATCTCGTCGCGGGCCAGGTAGGCGTGCCACGCCAGCTCGGCGGGCATGATCCGCCCGGCCAGCGCCGGGGCGTCCTCGACGGCGCGCACCACCGCGGCGTGGGCGCGGCGCGCGTCGGCGTCCCCGAGCGCCCCGTACAGGGTCTCCCGGACCAGGTCGTGCGCGAACGCGAACCGGCCGTCGTCCAGCGCGACGACGAGACGGGCGGCGACCGCCTGCCCCAGCAGCCGTTCGACGCGCGGCACCGGCTCGTCCATCGACGCGGCCAGCACGCCCCGGTCGAACTCGCGTCCCAGCACCGCCGCCGACGTCAGCAGCCGCACCACCGCGTCCGGCAGCAGCGACAGCCGCCGCCGCACCGCGTCCCGCACGCCCGGGGCGATCGCGTCGACGGTGCCGCCGCTGTGCCACAGCCGGGCCGCCTGCTCGACGAAGAAGGGGTTGCCGCCCGTGCGCCGGTGCACCTCGGCGACCAGGGCGTCGTCCGGTTCCGCGCCGACCGTGCGGCGGATCAGCCGGCCCACGTCCTCGCGGCCCAGACCGGTGAGCGTCACCACGGTGGCCTTGGCCGCCAGCGACGGCAGCACGGAGCGCAGCGGGTGCCCCTCCCACTCCACCTCGACGTCGCGGTACGTGCCGACCAGCAGCAGCCGCTCGAACCAGGTGTGCTGCGCCACGAACTCCAGCAGCCGCACCGACGCGGCGTCCGCCCAGTGCAGGTCGTCCAGCGCGACGGCGACCGGCCGCCGCTGCGACGCCGCCACCAGCGCGCTGGTCACCGCGTCGTACACCTGGAAGCCGTCGGCGTCGGCGTCGGGCGACTCGCCCAGCAGCATCGCCAGCCCGCCGCCCGCCGCCTCCTCGGCCGCCGCCCACTCCCGCGCGTCGACGGACCGCCGCAGCGCCCGCACCACCTGCGTCCACGGCCAGTAGCCGGGCGCGCTCGACGAGTCCCAGCACGACCCGCCGAGGACCAGCACGCCCCTGTCCCGCGCCTCCCGCATCGCCTCGGTCACCAGGGTGGTCTTGCCGATCCCGGCCTCCCCGGCGACCAGGACCAGCCCGCCGTGGCCGGCCGCCGCGCGGTCGACCTCCGCGCGCAGCACCGCCGCGGGATGGTCCCTGCCGATCAAGGTGGAAGTCATGATGGGCCGCCGTCCTCCAGGGCGTTCACTGCCCCTGAAAACGGTAACGGCCGTTTCGACATTTCCTTGCGCCCGCATTTCCCCGGCTGCCGCCGGACGGGAGGCACGGGCGGGCCCGGGCGCTGTGCCCGGGATGGGGCGGTTAATGCGGTGCGTCGTGCGGACGCCGAACGGTAGCGTCCGAGGCCATGG
This sequence comes from Actinomadura rubrobrunea NBRC 15275, assembly GCF_001552235.1. Lineage (NCBI taxonomy): Bacteria > Bacillati > Actinomycetota > Actinomycetes > Streptosporangiales > Thermomonosporaceae > Actinomadura > Actinomadura viridilutea. The sequence continues at coordinate 3,501 of NZ_BCQU01000014.1, forward strand.
TGTCGATGGAACAGATCCTGGGGTTCTCCGCGATGGCCGCGGTCATCATCGTGATCCCCGGGCCCAGCGTGCTCTTCGTCGTCGGACGGGCGCTGGCGTACGGGCGCCGGACGGCGCTGGTCGGCGTCGTCGGCAACGCCCTCGGGGCGATGGCGGCGAGCATGGCGGTGGCGCTCGGGATCGGGTCGGTCGTGGCGCGGTCCGCCGTGGTGTTCACCGCGTTGAAGCTGGCGGGCGCCGCGTACATCGTCTTCCTCGGCGTGCAGGCGATCCGGCACCGCCGGTCGCTGCACGACGCGCTGGTGCGCGCCGACCGCGCCGGGGGCGACGGGCGCTCGCTGTGGCAGGGGTTCGTCGTCGGCGTGACCAACCCCAAGACGCTCGTCTTCTTCGCCGCCGTGCTGCCGCAGTTCGCGCGGCCCGAGCAGGGTCACGTCCCGCTGCAGATGGCGGTCTTCGGACTGATCTTCGTCGCGATCGCGCTGGCCTGCGACAGCGGGTGGGGGCTGGCGGCGGGCACCGCCCGCGCCTGGTTCGCCCGCTCGCCCCGCCGCCTGGCCGCGGTCGGCGGCACCGGGGGCCTCATGATGATCGGCCTCGGCGTCAGCGTCGCCACCGCCGGCCGCACGGACTGACCGCGGGGTCAGGTCTCCCGCCAGGACAGCTTGATGAGCATGTTCTTGGCCTCCTCGGCCACCTCGGGGTCGGCGACGACGTCGTAGCGGGCGGCGACGATCTGGCTGCGGGAGGCGAAGTCGCGGCGCCCGCCGGTGAGGGCGTGGGCGATGAAGCCGAACACCGCGCCGAACACCGCCCCGATGACGATGCCGCCCGCCAGCAGCGGCGGCACGTCGCTGTGGTTCGCGGTGAACAGCGTCAGCAGCAGTCCGATCAGGAGGCCGAACCAGGCGCCGCTCCCGGCGCCGGCCAGAGCGGCGCGGCCCTTGGTGAGGCGGCCGAGGACGGTCTCCACCATCCTCAGGTCCGAGCCGATGATGGCCGTCCGCTCCACCGGGAACTTCTCGTCGGAGAGGAAGTCCACCGCCCGCTGGGCGCCCTCGTAGGTGGGGTACGACCCGATGACCGGACGGTCGGTGTCCGGGACCGGTTGGGTGTTCATGGCATCCGTCCTTCTCTCCGGTGTGTTGCCGCAGGAACTACCCACGTCGCCCCATGCCGCACATGTCCGGAGAGAACGGCCCGCGGCCATGGCCTTCCGCGTCTCGGCGGCGGTCAGCGCGGGTTGGCCTGGGACTGGGCGCGGACGGGCTGCGAGCCGAAGGCGGTCAGGAAGCGGTCGCGGAAGTCGCTCATCCGCCAGACGGGGGACCGGCGCCCCGGCTTGAGGCCGTCCTGCCAGCCCCAGTCCGAGATCCGGTCGAGGACCTCGCGGTCGCGGGCCACGATCGTGACGGGGACGTCGCGGCTCGCGTCCTCCCCGGTGATCGTCGGCGCGGGCTGGTGGTCGCCGAGGAAGACCAGCACCAGGTCGTCGTCGCCGTAGGTCTCCACGTACGAGATCAGCGTGCTCAGCGTGTACTCGATCGACTTGCGGTACTCGCCGCGGATCTTGTCGTTGGGCGGCCACTTGGCGGCCTTCAGGCTCACCCCGCCCTGGGCGTGGAAGATCGAGCCGTCCCCGACCTGCTTCCAGTCGACCAGGCGCGGGATGGCGGCCCAGGGGGCGTGGCTGGACACCAGCTCGATCTCGGCCATGACCGGCGTCGTGCGCCCCTCGCGCTCGCGCTCGACGCGTTGGAAGAACGACAGCGTGTACTGGTCGGGCATGGTCGCGTACGCCCAGCGCGGCCCGCGGTACCCGAGGGTGCGGTAGTCGTAGATCTGGTCGTAGCCGAAGAACCGGCCCTCCGGCCAGGCCCGGGTGATGGCGGGCATGAGGCCGACGGTCCGCCAGCCCGCCCGGCCGAAGGCGCGGTTGAGCGTCAGCCGGTCGGTGGCGACCAGGTTCTGGTACCGCTGCTGGTTGTCGATCCACAGGCCGGACAGCAGCGTGGCGTGGGCCAGCCAGCTCCCCCCGCCCATCGTGGAGGAGGTGAGCCAGCCGCTGCGCGCGTGGAAGCCGGCCTTGCGCAGGCGTTCCCCGCCCGCGTCGAGCACCGCGCCGACCTGGGCGGAGAACTGCGGGTCCTCCACGGCGTCGCGGCCGTAGCTCTCGACGAAGGCGATCACCACGTCCTTGCCGCGCAGGCCGGTCAGCAGCTTGTCGCCCGGCGTGGCGCGGAAGTCGTCCACGGCCGCCTGCCGGGCGAACACCTCCTTGTCGTGCAGGCCCCTGCGCACCTTGAGCGCGCGGCTGTAGGCGAGCTTGGCGGTGTTCGACGACGCGACCGGGACCCCCGGGACGAGCTGCGCGCCGAACACGGCGCCGACGCTCCACACCGCCCACAGCACCACGACGGCGCGGGCCGCCAGGACGTCGTGCCGGGCCGCGACGCCCGCGAGCCGCATCGCGGCCAGCGCCATGACGACGATCACGCCGACCGCCAGCGCCGCCGCGCCCGCCGCCAACGCGACGGCGCTCGCGCCGCCGTGCTCCCCGGTGACGAACTCCAGGCCCGCCTCGAGGAAGGCCCAGTCCAGCACCGGATCCCACGGGCGGACCAGCACCTGGTAGAAGCCCATGTCGACGATCTTCACCACGAGCAGCGCGCCCAGCGCGGCGCCGCCGCACCCCGCCGCGATCCGCCGGGCCCGCCCGCGCAGGGCCAGCACGACGACCACGCCGAGCACCCCCTCGATCGGCACGCGGGCGAACGCGCCGGGGGTGATCTCGCTCAGCCGGTTCGGCGTGAGCAGGGCGAACGCGACGAGCAGGAACGCCAGGACGGTGACGGTCCGCGGAACGACGCGGTGCCGTCGGAGCCACCCCGCCGTGCCCCGGTGTTCGCCGTCGCCCGCGCCTTGAGCACGGCCGCCGTCCTTGCCGTCCGCGGCGGCGCCTTCGCCCGGCGCAGCGCCGTCGTCGGCCGGCGTCTCCGGTCCCCGGGGAGAACGCGTGAAGAGGGACAAGGGGCCTCCCAAGCCAAGCAATGCTGATCAGTGTCTGCGCATGCCGGCCCGCAGGGAAACCGGTCCGCGCTGCCCATCCTGTGTACGGCACCCCCGCCGGACCGGTTCAGCCGCGCCGACGCCGTCGGACGCGCCCGCCGTGCGGGCCCCTGCTGGAAGCTACGATGACGGCCGACGGCAGGGGAGGAACCCGGTGCGAATCCGGGGCTGTCCCGCAACTGTGACCGGGGAGTCCGCCTCCACGCAGGGCCACGGCGTCGGATGAGGCGTTCGCGGTGAAGGGAGGATCGCCTCACGGCCAGGGTGTCGTCCCTGGCCGGACACGCTGGAAGGCCGGAGGCCGAGACGACGATCCGGGAGCCAGGAGACTCCGCGCCGTCGTCGACCTCGTCACCGAGCCGGGGCGCGGACCCCGGAGGAGGCCCTGCCGATGCGTGTTCTGCTGCTGTCCACCGCCGACACCGAGCTGCTCGCCGCCCGCGCGGCCGACGCGGGCTACGTGACGGCCAACCCGATGCGGCTCGACGCCGACGCCGTCGACCGGCTCGCCGAGGACGCCGACGTCGCCGTCGTCCGGCTGCTGGGCGGCCGCAAGACCTGGCCGGAGGGGGTGGAGCGGCTGCGGCGCGGCGACCTGCCCGTGGTCTTCCTCGGCGGCGAGGCCGACCCGGACGCCGAGCTGATGGCGCTGTCCACCGTCCCCGCCGGGGTGGCCGCGGAGGCGCTGGGCTACCTGCGGGAGGGCGGCGTCGCCAACCTCAGGGAGCTGGCGCGGTTCCTCTCCGACACCGTGCTGCTGACGGGCGAGGGCTTCGCGCCGCCCGTCCCGACGCCGGCGTACGGGGTGCACGGGTCGTATGAACTCGACCCGGCCAAGCCCACGGTCGGCGTCGTCTTCTACCGCGCCCACGAGCTGTCGGGCAACACCGCGTTCGTCGACGTCCTGTGCCGGCAGATCGAGGAGCAGGGGGCCAACGCGCTGCCGGTGTTCTGCGGGTCGCTGCGCGGAGCCGACCCGGGCCTGCTTGACCTCCTCGAGCAGGCCGACGCGCTGGTCGCCACGGTGCTGGCGGCGGGCGGCGCGGTCGCGTCCCGGGCGAGCGCGGGCGGCGAGGAGGACTCCTGGGACGTCGGCGCGCTGGCCGCCCTGGACGTGCCCGTCGTCCAGGGCCTGTGCCTGACCACGCCCCGCGCCGCCTGGGAGGAGTCGGACGGGGCGCTGTCGCCGATGGACGCGGCCATGCAGGTCGCGATCCCCGAGTTCGACGGACGCCTCATCTCCGTGCCGTTCTCCTTCAAGGAGGAAGGGCCGGACGGCATCCCCGTGTACGCGGCCGACCCGGAGCGCGCCGCCCGCGTCGCCGGGATCGCCGTGCGGCACGCCCGCCTGCGACACGTGCCGAACGACCGCAAACGCGTCGCGATCGTCCTGTCGTCGTACCCGACCAAGCACTCGCGCGTCGGCAACGCCGTCGGACTCGACACGCCCACCTCGGCCGTGCGGCTGCTGCGCGCGATGGCCGCCGCGGGCTACCGGCTCGGCGACGACGACGCCTACTGGAGCGATCCCGACTCGGGCGACGCCCTCATCCACGCGCTGATCGAGGCCGGCGGCCACGACGTGGAGTGGCTCACCGAGGAGCAACTGCGCAACGCCCCCGCCCGGGTGCCCCTCGACGCCTACCTGCGCTGGTTCGAGGCGCTGCCGGAGCCGCTGCGCGAGCGCATCCGCGCGCACTGGGGCGATCCGCCCGGCGAGCTGTACGTGGACGGCGACGACATCGTCCTGGCGGCGCTGCGGTTCGGCAACGTCGTGCTGATGATCCAGCCGCCGCGCGGCTTCGGCGAGAACCCGGTGGCGATCTACCACGACCCCGACCTGCCGCCGTCCCACCACTACCTGGCCGCCTACCGCTGGCTGGACGAGGAGTTCCAGGCCGACGCGATCGTGCACCTCGGCAAGCACGGCACGCTCGAATGGCTGCCCGGCAAGGGGCTCGGGCTGTCGGCCGAATGCGCGCCGGACGCCGTGCTGGGCGGCGTCCCGCTCGTCTACCCGTTCATCGTCAACGACCCCGGCGAGGGCACGCAGGCCAAGCGCCGCGGCCACGCCACCGTCGTCGACCACCTCGTCCCGCCGATGGCGCGCGCCGAGACCTACGGCGACCTGGCCAAGCTGGAGCAGCTGCTCGACGAGTACGCCACCGTCGCCGAACTGGACCCGGCCAAGCTCCCCGCGGTGCGCGCCCAGATCTGGACGCTCGTGCAGGCCGCGCAGCTGCACCACGACCTGCACCAGGAGGAGATGCCGGGCGAGGACGAGTTCGACGACTTCATCCTGCACATCGACGGCTACCTGTGCGAGGTCAAGGACGTGCAGATCCGCGACGGCCTGCACATCCTCGGCCAGGAGCCGGTCGGCGCGCCCCGGGTCAACCTCGTGCTGGCCGTGCTGCGCGCCGCCCAGGTGTGGGGCGGCGTCGCCGGCGCCATGCCGGGCCTGCGGTCGGCGCTCGCCGCCGAGCACGGCCTGGACGAGAAGGCGCTGCTCGCCGAGCCCGGCGCGCGGGTGGACGCCGACGTCGCCGGGACGCGCGCCCGCACCGCCTCCGACGCCGTCGACGTGCTGGAGTCCCTCGCCCGCCGCCTCGTCGAAGGCATGGAGGAGCGCGGCTGGGACGCGGCGCAGGCCGCCGCCGTCTGCCGGGACGCCCTCGGCCGCGAGATCGACGGCGTCGTCCGGCTGCTGGAGTTCGCCGCGACCGAGGTGGTGCCGCGGCTGGCGGCCACGCGGAACGAGATCGGCGCGGTGCTGCACGCCCTGTCCGGCGGATACGTGCCCGCCGGGCCGTCCGGCTCGCCCACCCGCGGGCTGGTCAACGTGCTGCCGACCGGCCGCAACTTCTACTCGGTCGACCCCAAGGCGATCCCGTCCCGCAACTCCTGGGAGGTGGGGGTCGCGCTGGCCGACTCGCTGATCCGACGGCACTTGGACGACACCGGCGAGTACCCGGCCGGCGTGGGCCTGACCGTGTGGGGCACCAGCGCCATGCGCACCCAGGGCGACGACATCGCCGAGGTGCTGGCGCTCATCGGCTGCCGCCCGGTGTGGGACGACGCCTCCCGCCGCGTCACCGGGTTCGAGATCGTCCCGCTGGAGGAGCTGGGCCGTCCCCGCATCGACGTCACGCTGCGCGTCTCCGGGTTCTTCCGCGACGCGTTCCCGCACGTCATCACGCTGCTCGACGACGCCATCGGCGCGGTCGCCGCGCTGGAGGAGCCCGTCGACCGCAACTTCGTCCGGCGGCACGCCCTGGAGGACCGGGCCGCGCACGGCGACTGGCGCCGCGCCACCACCCGCATCTTCGGCTCCAAGCCCGGCGCGTACGGCGCCGGGCTGCTGCCCCTCATCGACGCCCGCAACTGGCGCGACGACTCCGACCTGGCCGAGGTGTACGCGGTGTGGGGCGGCTACGCCTACGGCCGCGGGCTGGACGGCCGGGAGGCCCGCGCCGACATGGAGTCCGCGTTCCGCCGCATCGCCGTCGCCGCCAAGAACCAGGACACCCGCGAGCACGACATCGTCGACTCCGACGACTACTTCCAGTACCACGGCGGCATGGTCGCCATGGTGCGGTCCCTGACCGGCCGCAACCCCGCGGCCTACGTCGGCGACTCAGCGCTTCCCGACCAGGTGAAGACCCGCACCCTCGCCGAGGAGACCCACCGCGTCTTCCGGGCCCGCGTGGTCAACCCCCGCTGGATCGCCGCGATGCGGCGGCACGGCTACAAGGGCGCGTTCGAGCTGGCCGCCACCGTGGACTACCTGTTCGGGTACGACGCCACCGCCGGCGTCGTCGACGACTGGATGTACGAGCGGCTGGCCGAGGAGTACGTCTTCGACGCCGAGACCAGCGCGTTCATGGAGCAGTCGAACCCGTGGGCGCTGCGCGGCATCACCGAACGCCTCCTGGAGGCCGCCGACCGCGGCCTGTGGGCCGCGCCCGACCCCGAGACCCTCGACCGCCTCCGGCAGACCTACCTGCGGTTGGAAGGCGACCTGGAGGCCGAGGACGACGACTAGCTGTTCTGTACTAGCCCGTGGTCTGGGCAGGTCAGGCGTCCTTGGCCTGGCAGAGGGCGAAGTCGTCGAAGACGGCCGTGACCCGCTCGCTCGTCCCGGCGTCGTCCAGGACCAGCCCGGTCGTGCCCTGGAGCAGCGGGTCGCGCCGGTCGGTGTACTCGAAGATCGGGTCGCCGTTGACCCACAGCGCGATGCGCGGGACGCCGCCGCGCAGGTCCAGTTCGGCCTGCATCCGGTCGGCGTCGTCCAGTTCGAAGTCGGGGACCGGGCCGGAGGCCAGCTCGGCCGCCGCGCCGTCGACGACCTTGCGCAGCCGGGCCGTGCCGTCCGGGCGCAGCACGATGTCGTACCGGTCGTCGCCGTCGGCCAGCAGGTGCACGCCCGCCGCCCAGCCGACGCCGCTCGGCCCCGCCGACAGCCTGACCCGCACGTCCACGAGCCCGTGCTGGGGCGACGGCATGGCCGTGGAGGCCCGGCACGTCTGCGCGGCCCCGGCGCGCGGCGCGATGTCCAAGACGTATTCGTCGTCGCGGAACTCTCCGCACCCGTCCGGACCGGCCTTCCAGCCGCCGGACGGGTGGTCGAAGTCGTCCTTCACCAGGGTCGCCGCCGATTCCGGCGGGTCGTCGGCGGACGCCTCCAGGCCGCCGTCGTCCGGCAGCATCTGCTGGACGCCCAGCACGGCGCCGATCACCGCGAACGTCGCCAGCCGGATCAGCAGGGTGCGCCTCCGGGCGCTTATGCCCCGTCGCGCCTCCGCGGCCGCCGCGTGGGGCTTCTCCTGATGCGATGTCTGCTGCCACGACGTCTGCTGCCACGATGTCTGCTGCCACGACGTCTCGGCGGTGGTCGCCTCTGCGGCTGCCTGTGTCTGCGGCAGCCGCTGTTCAGCGGACGGTGGTTGTAGGGCGGGCGCTTGTTCGGCCGAGAGTGCGTTTTCGTCGCGGGATGTCTCCTGACGCATTGTCTGGTCCCGCGCGGTCTCGGCGGTGAGCGCCTCCGTGGCTGCCTGTCTGGGCGGTGTGGGCGCCGCCCTTCGCTCAGCCGACGGGCGCCGCTCGGCCGGCGGTCCGGTCAGTTTCTGAGGCAGTGTCTGGTGCCCTGACGTCGCGGTAGTCGGGGCCTCCGCGGGTGCCTGTGCGGGGGGTATGAGCGCCGATATTCGCTCAGTCGGTGGTGGTCGTCGTCCGGCGGGCGGTCCGGTCTCGTCGCGGGGCCTCTCGGTGTCCGGGGGGTGGTGGTCGGTCAGGGCCCGGAGGAGGTCCGTGGTGTCGGGGCGGTCGGCGGGGTCTTTGGCCAGGGCGCGGATCACCAGGGGGCGGAGGGCCGGGTCCAGGGCGTCCACCGACGGCGGGGCGGTGAGGACGCGGTGCATGATCTCGTGGACGTTGGACCCGGTGAACGGGGCGCGGCCGGTGCCGGCGTACGCGATCACGCACCCCCAGGAGAAGACGTCGGCGGCGGGGGTGACGGGGCCGCCCCGCATCAGTTCGGGCGCGACGTACGCGGGCGTGCCCACGACCTGGCCGGTGCGGGTCGGGCCGTCCGCCGCGTCCAGCGCGTGCGCGATGCCGAAGTCGATGACCCGCGGGCCGGTGGACGACAGCAGCACGTTGGACGGTGTGAGGTCGCGGTGCACCACGCCGGCGCCGTGAATGGCGCCGAGCGCGGTGGCGATGTTGACCGCCAGGCCGTCCAGGGCGCCTCCGCGCAGCGGGCCGTGCTCGCGGACGGCCTGGGCGAGGGTCGGGCCGTCGACGTACTCGGTGACCACGTACAGCGGCTCGCCGTCCAGGCGGGCGTCCAGGACCGCCGCCGTGCAGAAGCGGCGCACCCGGCGCGCGGCGGTCACCTCGCGCCGGAACCGCTCGCGGAACGCGGCGTCCTCGGAGAGTTCCGGATTGATGACTTTGATGGCGACCCGGCTGTCCTCGTCGGTCAGACCGAGGAAGACGGTGCCCATGCCGCCCCGGCCGATCCTGCCGATGAGGCGATAGCGGCCGAGGCGTTCAGGGTCGTCGGGCCCAAGCGGAGCCGTCGGCATGTGTCCTCCCACACTGTGAGACGGAGGACGCGGCCGTTACGTTCACTTATTTCCGGCAAATGGCGCATTGTGGTCGAGAGTTCGGACCTCGGTCACCGGCGGGGTCCTGCCGTAGCGGCGGCGCAGCGGGTACGCGGCGGCCGCCACCGCGAGGCTGAGAGCGGAGGCGAGGAGCTGCGAGCGCTGCTCCGGCATGAAGGCCATCGACGCCAGCACCAGCAGCAGGGCGCCGATGACCAGCCACGTCAGGTACGGGTGGCCCCACATCCGGTAGGTGAGGCTGCCGGGGTCCTCCCGCTCCAGCCGGGCGCGCAGGCGCAGCTGGGAGACCATGATCGACAGGTACACGAACGCCAGGATGACCCCGATCGAGTTCATCAGGAACTTGAAGACGGCGTCCGGCGAGACGTACGAGGCGACCACCGCGCCCCACGCGGCGACGGTGCCGAGCAGGATCGCCCGCACGGGCACGCCGCGCCGGTTGAGCCGGACCAGCGCGGCCGGGGCGTCGCCGTCCCGCGTCAGGACGTACAGCATCCGCGACGAGACGTAGATCGCCGAGTTCAGCACCGACAGCACCGCGGTGAGGATCACCGCCTGCATCAGCGTGCCCGCCGCGGGGACCCCGAGATGGTCGAGGGTGCTGACGAACGGGCTGGTCAGGACCCGGGCGTCGTTCCACGGCAGGATCGACACCACCAGCAGGATCGACAGCACGTAGAACAGCGCGACCCGATACAGCACGTTGCCGGTGGCGCGGGCGACGGCGCGTCCCGGCTCGCTGCTCTCGGCGGCGGCGATGGTGGGGATCTCGGTGCCGCCGAACGCGAACATCACGGCCACGATCGCGGTGAACACCGAGGCGGGCCCGTTCGGCAGGAACCCGCCGTGCGCGGTCAGGGCGGCCGCGCCGCCGGGCGCGTCGGGCCACAGCCCCGCCACGTACAGCCCGCCGAGGACGACGAAGACCGCGATCGCGGCGACCTTGATCGAGGCGAACCAGAACTCGAACTCCCCGAACGAGCGGACCGACACCAGGTTGACGCAGGTCATCACCACCAGCAGCGCCGCGGCCAGCGTCCACTGCGGCAAGGGGATCCACTCGCCGAGGATCGCCGCGCCCGCGACCGCCTCCGCGCCGACGAGGACCACGTAGAGGTACCAGTACAGCCAGCCGATCGTGAAGCCCGCCCACGGGCCGAGCGCCATCCGCGCGTACTCGGCGAGGGAACCGGCCACCGGGCGCGCCACCACCATCTCGCCCAGTGCGCGCAGCACGCACAGCACCAGCAGTCCGGCCGCCGCGTACGACAGCACCGCCGCGGGACCCGCCGTCTTGATCACCGCGCCGCTGCCCACGAACAGTCCCGCTCCCACGGCGCCGCCGATGGCGAGCATGGTCATATGGCGTCGGCGCAGGCCGGTGCGCAGGGTTTCGGACATGCCTGGTCGTTCCCGTCCAATCGATCGGCGGCCATGGGACGACCCCACCCTAGTGGTTGGGCCCCTGTTCCGGTCCGACAGTAAACGGCATTCCGGGCTGTACCGGACTCGGCCGTACGCTGTGCCCATGCAACCGACGCCCGACGTGCTGGGCCCCGAGTACGAGGCCATCGAACTGCCCATGGGCCGCGACGCCGAAGGCGAGGTCGTGGCCACGCTGGTCCGGCGCCGCGGCGAGCGTCCGTGCCGCCGTGCCGTGCTCTACGTGCACGGGTTCATCGACTACTTCTTCCAGCGGCACCTGGCCGACTTCTACCTCGCGCAGGGCTTCGACTTCTACGCCCTCGACCTGCGCAAGTACGGGCGGTCGCTGCGCCCCCACCAGACGCCGAACTTCGTGCGCAGCCTGACCGAGCACTTCCCGGAGATCGACGCGGCGGTCCGGATCGTCCGGGACGAGGACGACCACGAGGTCCTGCTGCTCAACGGCCACTCCACCGGCGGGCTGATCGCCGTGCTGTGGGCCGACCGGGTGCGCGGCAAGGGCCTGGTCGACGCCCTGTTCCTCAACAGCCCGTTCCTGGACATCAACGAACCGCTGCCGCTGCGCAAGCTCGGCGCCGGCATCGCCCGCGCGCTGGCCGCGCGGTTCCCGAAGGCCAAGCTGCCCGCGGGCGTGTCGGACCTGTACCCGCGCAGCATCCACGCCGACCACGACGGCGAGTGGGACTTCGACCTGGCCTGGAAGCCCATCGAGGGCTTCCCGGTCCGGGCGGGGTGGCTGGCGGCCGTCCGCCGCGGCCAGCGGCGCGTGCACCGCGGCCTCGACATCGACGTGCCCGTCCTGGTGATGACCTCGGCCCGCAGCGTGCGCCCCAAGCCGGGGGCGGCCGGCCTGTCCGGCGCCGACACCGTCCTGGACGTCGAGCACATGGCCCGCTGGGCGCCCCGGCTGGGACGGCACGTCACGCTCGTGCGGGTCGACGGCGCGGTGCACGACGTGGTGCTGTCCGCCGAGCCCGTCCGCGACCGGGTCTTCGCCGAGCTGGCCCGCTGGCTGGCGGGCCACCTGCCGCCCGCCGCGGACGCCGCGGACGCCGCGGACGCGGCGGATGCGGCCGCGGGCGGCTCCTGACGGCCGGCCCGCGGTCGCCCGCGATCACCCGCCCGAGCGGCCGGTCACCCGTCGATCCGCGACAGGTCGAAGTCGTCGAAGTCGGCGATCGCCTTCTGCGCGGCGTTGGCGCCGCGCTGCACCGCGATCCCGGCCCAGCCGTTGGGCAGCGGCTGGTCGCCGTCGGTCTGGTCGATCACCTGGTCGCCGTTGACCCACAGCCGCAGCCGCACCTTCTTGCCCTTGTCCTGCTCCTCGCAGGCGATCTGCAGCCGGTTGGGGCCGTCCTTCTCGACCGGCGTCGACTCCAGGGTCACCAGCTCCTTGCTGCCGAGGTCCCCGGCCTTCTTGCGCAGCAGGCCGCCCTTGCCGTCCTTGCGGACCAGGAACAGGTACTCGCGCTCGCCGTCGTCGGTGGACCGGCAGGACAGGCCGTACTGGGCGTCGTCCTGGCCCTCGACGAGCGTCCCCGTCACGCTGACCAGCACCCGCGCGGGCATGTCCTTGCCCTCCTTGGGCGCGTACCGCTCGCGGAGCTGGGTGCCGAAGTCGGCGTCCATCCGGTACTTGCCCTCGTTCGTGTACCCGTTCGACAGCGTGTACGTCCCGCCGCCCCAGCCGGAGTTGGAGTTGCTGAAGTCGTCGCTGAAGACGGTGGCGAGGTCCTCGGGCGGGGAGTCGCCGCCGACGACGGCGGCCAGGAGGGCGGCGCCCAGCGCGACCGCCGCGACGCCCGCGCCGACGGTGAGCAGGGTCGCGCGGCGGGACGGACGGCGCTGCGGCTTTCTCACCGCCGTGGAGGCGAAGCGCAGAGGGGGCGGGGGCGGCGGCGTGTCCTCGCGGGTCGCGCCGGCGGTCGGCCCGAGGGGCGGCGCGGTCGCGGCCCGCGCGCCGACGCCCGCGTGCCAGGTCGCCTGGACGGTCTCGGCGAGCCGCGCCGGGTCCGGCTGGGTGTGGCCGACCAGGCGGCTCAGCAGCTCCCCGACGGACGGGCGGTTGTTCGGGTCCTTGTCGAGGGCGGCGGCCACCAGCTCGCGCAGCGACGGGTCGAGCCCGTCCAGCTGCGGCGCCTCGTGCGCCACCTTGTAGAAGATCTCCGGGACCGTGCTGCCCGCGAACGGGGGCCGCCCGGTGCCCGCGAACGCCACCACGCAGCCCCAAGAGAACACGTCCGAGGCGGGCGTGACCGGCTCGCCGCGCAGCAGTTCGGGCGCCAGGTAGTTGGGCGTGCCGACGAACTGGCCGGTGCGGGTCGGGCCGTCCGCGGCGTCCAGCGCCCGGGCGATGCCGAAGTCGATCACGCGCGGACCGGTCGGCGACAGCAGCACGTTGGCGGGCTTGAGGTCGCGGTGCACGATGCCCGCGCCGTGGATCGCGGCCAGCGCGGTCGCCACGCCCACCGCCAGACCCTCCAGGTCGGAGCCGGGCAGCGGGCCCCGCTCGGCCACCGCCCGCTCCAGGCTGGGGCCCTCGATGTACTCGGTGACGACGTACAGCGGATCGCGGTCCAGCTCGGCGTCGAGCACCGGCGCGGTGCAGAAGCGGCGCACCTGGCGGGCGGCGGTCACCTCCCGCCGGAACCGCTCGCGGAACGCCGCCTCGCTGGCGAGCTCACGGTTGATCACCTTGACGGCGACCCGGCGACCCGACCCGGACTCCGCGGAGTGCTCGCCGAGGTAGACGGTCCCCATACCGCCCCGGCCGAGCCGGGCGAGCAGCCGGTACGGGCCGAGCTCCCGGGGGTCGTCGGGCTGCAGGGAATCGGCGTTCTCTCCCGCGTGCGTGGTCATCCTGGTCCTGGGGGGATCGATGAGACAACTGGTGGAACCCCACCCTAGTGGGACCGGGACCCTCAATGCGGGCCACCCGGACGCCCTCGGGGGCCCGCCGCCGCGGCGGGCCCCCGAGGGCGTCCCGGCCGGCGGCGCCGGTCCGGCCGGGACGACGGGGGTCCGCGGCGCTCAGGGCAGCAGCAGGAGCTTGCCGGTGGTGCGGCGTCCTTCCAGGTCCTCGTGGGCGCGGCGGGCGTCGGCCAGGTCGTAGCGGTGACCGATGTGCAGGCGCACCTCGCCCTTGGCGACCCAGGTGAAGACGGCCGAGGAGCGTTCCAACAGCTCGTCGCGCGTCAGGGTGTGGTGGGCCAGGTTCGGCCGCGTGAGGAACACCGACCCGGCGGCGTTGAGGCGCTGCGGGTCGAACGGCGGGACCTTGCCGCTGGCGGCCCCGTACAGCGCCAGCGTCCCGCGGGGACGCAGGCTGTCCAGGCTGCCGTCGAACGTCGCGGCGCCCACGCCGTCGTACACCACGGCGACTCCCTCGCCGCCGGTCAGCCGCCGCACCTCGGACGCGAAGTCGTCGTAGCCCACGACCTCGTCGGCGCCCGCCTCGCGGGCCAGCCGCTCCTTCTCCGGCGTCGACACCGTGCCGATCACGCGGGCGCCGCGCAGCTTGGCGATCTGGGTGAGCAGCAGCCCCATGCCGCCCGCGGCCGCGTGCACCAGCACGGTGTCGCCCGGCTGCACGGCGTAGGTGGAATGCGTCAGGTAGTGCGCCGTCATGCCCTGGAGCAGGGACGCCGCCGCGTCCTCCAGGCTCACGTCGTCGGGCACGGGGACGACCTTGTCGGCGGGCACCGCGGCGCGCTGGGCGTAGGAGCCCTGCACGCCCTGCCAGGCCACGCGGTCGCCCGGGGCGACGCCGGTCACGCCCTCGCCGACCGCGGCGACCGTGCCGGCCCCCTCCACGCCCGGCACGTACGGCGTCGGCTGAGGGTAGGAGCCCGTCCGGAAGTACACGTCGATGTAGTTGACGCCGCTCGCGGCCAGGTCGATCAGCACCTCGCCGGGCCCCGGCGCGGGGTCCTCGCGTTCGGTGAACTCCAGCACCTCGGGCCCGCCGTTGCGGTTGACGACGATCGCGCGCATGTCGTTGTTCTCGTCCTCTCTCAGGTCGACTGTGCATCCCCAACGCGGACGGGGACCGGAATCATCCTCCCGTTCGACGGTCCGTCCGATCACTCGGCGGGCCGACGGATCCGGTCGCTCAGGCCCTCGTGGGCCATCGCCGCGATCCGCTCGCCACCGGCCACGGCGGATGCGACGCGTAAGGACGAGGTGACTTTCTGTTCCGTACCGCGGACGGCCGCGCGGGGGAGGAAAAAAGTTGACCGAAGTTCCAGGTTCTCCGGCGCCGATCTCCATCGCCGGACATCCTGGGAGCAGTTACCGGAGGTCGTCGTCCGGACGCGCCGCGTCGCGGGAGCGGCGGCCACGCTACGGTGAGGCGGCTGATCGCGGTGTCCGTTGTCGACGCGCAGAAGATCGCCGAGGTGCGGCGGCATCACCTCGCGGCGCTGGCGTACGAGGTGGAGGCGCGGGGCCTGCGCTGGCGGCTGGCCGCGCCCGAGGAGTCGGTGCTGTGCGTGCTGGAGCCGGCGTCCCGGCGGTGCGTCATGGTGGTGGCCACGCCCGTCGGGGACGGGTGGTCCTACCTGTGGACCGGCGGCGGAATCGCCCCCGTGGGACAGGTCGCCGCGGTCGCCGACCGGCTGGTGCGCCTGTTCGTCTGACCCTCTGACCTGCGGCTTCTTCGGGGCGACCCGGTCCGGGCCGCCCGCTTTCGCCTTGCCGGACGGTCCCCGGCGCCCCTAGACTTGTGGCGAACAAGTGTTCGAACGAGCCGCATGCCTTCCCCCGTGCGGTGCTTGCTTTCCATAGGCGGGGGAGGCGGATGACACGCGTATTCGGGGACCCGGTGGAGGTCTGGGTGTCCGAGGGGCGCCCGGTCCGGTTCGTCTGGCGGGGACGGCTCTACACCGTACGGCGGATCCTGGAGCACTGGGTCACGACGCGGGACTGGTGGCGCGAGCGGCAGCCGGAGGCGGAGGTGACCGGCGAGCGGGAGTTCTGGCGGGTCGAGGCGACCCCGGACCGGGAGATCGGGGTGTACGAGCTGCGCTACGACGCGGCCGCGGACGACTGGATGCTCTCCCGGGTGTGGGACTGAAGGCGGTGCGTCATGCACCTGCACGTCGCCTCGGCCTACTCGCTGCGCTACGGGACGGCGCCGCCGCGGGCGCTGGCCGCGCGCGCGGCCGACCTCGGCATGCGGACGCTGGCGCTGACCGACCGCGACGGCCTCTACGGCGCGGTCAAGCACGTGCTGGCCTGCCGGGACGCCGGGGTCCGGCCCGTGCTCGGCGTCGACCTCGCCGTCGCCGATCCGGCTCCGCCGCGAGGGGCGTCCGGCGGCGGGGCCGGGACGAGGCGGCGTCCGCGCCCGCGCGACGAGCCCCGGCACCGGGTGGTCGTGCTGGCCGACGGAGGCCGCGGCTGGGCGTCGCTGTGCCGCCTGGTCACCGCCGCGCACGCGGCGGGCGAGCGGACCAGGCCGGTCGCCACCCGGGAACTGATCGGCGAGCACGCCGACGGGCTGGTCGTGCTGCTCGGCCCCGACTCGGACGTGGGACGGGCCGTGGCCGAGCGCCGCCCCGACCTGGCCGCGTCCCGGCTGGCGGCCTGGCGGGCGGCGGCCGAGACGGTCGTCGAGATCGTCGACCACCAGGGGCCCGGCGACGGGTTCCGCGCCGCGCGGATGCTCGCCCTGGCCCGCGCGGCCGGGGTCCCGGCGGTGCTGGGCAACGCCGTCCGCTACCTGGACCGGGCCGACCATCCCGTCGCGCAGGTGCTGGACGCGGCGCGGCGCCTGGCCCCGCTGCACCGGCGCCACCTCGACGACACCACCGGCCAGGCCTACCTCAAGTCGATCCCGGACATGCGGCGCGTCGCCGAGCTGTCCTGCGGCGCGGACGCCGCCGAGGAGCTGACGGCCGCGACGCTGCGGCTCGGCGAACGCTGCGCCCTGGACTCGCCCGCCGACATCGGCATGGGCGCCCTGCACCTGCCCGACGTCGCCGGCGACGCCCACGCGCTGCTGGTCGCGCGCTGCCGCGAGGGCCTGGCCAGGCGCGGCCTGGAGCGTTCCAGGAGGGCGGCCGACCGGCTGGCCGACGAGCTGGGCGTCATCGCCCGCAAGGGGCTGGCCGCCTACTTCCTCACCGTCGCCGACGCCGCCGCGCTGATCCGCGGCCGCGGCATCCGCTGCGCCATCCGCGGCTCGGGCGCCGGCAGCCTGGTCAACTACCTGCTGGGCATCGGCGACCTGGACCCGCTGCGGCACGACCTGCTGATGGAGCGGTTCCTGGCCGACAGCCGCCCCGGCCTGCCCGACATCGACCTGGACGTGGAGTCGGCCCGGCGGCTGGAGGCCTACGAGGCGCTGTTCGACCGGTTCGGCCGCGACAACACGGCGTGCGTGTCGATGATGGAGACCTACCGGGCCCGCAGCGCCATCCGCGACGTGGGCAACGCGGTCGGCCTGCCCCCGCAGGAGATCGACGCCATCGCCAAGGCGTTCCCGCGCATCCGCGCCCGGCAGATCCGCGCCGCGCTGCACGACCTGCCGGAGCTGCGCCGCAGCAACCTCTCCCAGGGGCGTCTGGAGGTGCTGTTCCGGATCGCCGAACGGCTCGACGGGCTGCCCCGGCACATCGCCATGCACCCCTGCGGCGTCCTGCTGTCGAACGGCGCGCTGCGCGACCGCACCCCGGTCGAGACCAGCATGCTCGGCTTCCCCATGAGCCAGTTCGACAAGGAGGACGTCGAGGAGATGGGGATGCTCAAGCTCGACGTCATCGGGGTGCGCATGCAGTCGGCGATGGCCCACGCGGTCGCCGAGATCGCCCGCGTCGAGGGCGCCCGGGTCGACCTGGAGGCCGTGCCGCGCGACGACCCCGCCGCCTACGAGCTGATCCGCACGTCCCGGACGCTGGGCTGCTTCCAGATCGAGTCGCCGGGCCAGCGCGAGCTGCTCGGCAAGCTGCAGCCGCGGAACCTGGACGACCTCGTCATCGACATCTCGCTGTTCCGGCCCGGCCCGGTCAACTCCGACATGGTCACCCCCTACCTGGAGGCCCGGCACGGCGTGCGGCCCCCGTCCTACCCGCACCCCGACCTGGCCGACGCGCTGCGCGAGAGCCTGGGCGTGGTGGTGTTCCACGAGCAGGTGCTGCGCGTGCTGGACGTCATGACCGGCTGCGGGCTGTCGGAGGCCGAGGCGGTGCGGCGCGCGCTCGGCGACGAGGAGGGGCAGCGCGAGGCGGGCCGGTGGTTCCGCGAGGCCGCCCTCGCCAAGGGCTATGACGAGGCGACCGTCGACCGGGTCTGGCGGACGCTCACCGCGTTCGGCGCGTTCGGCTTCTGCAAGGCGCACGCCGCGGCGTTCGCCCTGCCCACCTACCAGTCGGCCTGGCTGAAACGCCACCACACGGCCGCCTTCTACGCCGGGGTGCTCACCCACGACCCGGGCATGTACCCCAAGCGCGCCATCCTCGACGACGCCCGCCACTTCGGCGTCCCGATCCTGCCGCTGGACGTCAACCGCTCGGCCGCCGACTGGCGCGTCGAACCGGTCGCCCCCGGCGTCCACGGCATCCGCGTCGCGTTGAGCGAGGTCAAGGGCATCAGCGAGGCCGAGGTGGCACGCATCGTCGAACACCGCCCCTACGACTCCCTGGGCGACTTCTGGCGGCGCGCCAGGGTCTCCCGTCCCACCGCCGAGCGCCTCGTGCTCGCCGGGGCCTTCGACGCCCTCTACGGCCTGCGCCCGCCCCGTCCGGGCGTCGCCGGCGGGAGCGGCGGGGGCCGCGGGGTCGTCTCGTCGGCCGTCGGCGGCGCGGCGGTGTTCATGCCGCCGCGCCCGGGCCCCGCGGCCGGCGATCGCGCGCTCGGCGGGGGTCCCCCGGCCGGGAGGCGGCCCGCCGCGGTGAACCGGCGGGACCTGCTGTGCCGCGTCGGGGCGCTGGACCGGGCGACGTCGCGTCCGCCCGACGGGCTCATCGAGGGGCAGCTGCCGCTCGGGCACGACCGCACCGAGGGCGGCCTGGGCGTCGTCGAGCACATCCCGGTGGGGGAGCTGCCCGACATGACGCCCGCCGAGGTGGTCGAGGCGGAGCTGGACATCCTCGGCATGGACGTGAGCCGCCACGTGCTGAGCTTCTACGACGAGATGCTGCGCGAGCTGGGCGTCGTCCGCTCCCGCGAGCTGGCCGAGCGCCCGCACGGCGACGACGTGCTGGTCGCGGGGGTCAAGGTGGCCACGCAGACGCCCGCGGTGCGGTCCGGGCAGCGGATCATCTTCGCCACCCTCGACGACGCCACCGGCCCCGTCGACCTGACGTTCTTCGAGTCCGTGCAGGACCGCTGCGCCGCGATCGTGTTCGGCTCGTGGCTGCTGGTGGTGCGGGGACGCGTCCGCCGGGCTCCGGGCGGCGCGCGGCCGGCGTCGCTGACCGCGTACGCGTGCTGGGACCTGGTCGGGCTGGACGAGGCGTGGCGGCGCGGCGGCCCCGCCGCCGTGCGGGAGGCCATGGCGCGGGACGGGCGCGGCACGGTCTCCGCGCGCCCGGTCGGCCGCCGCATCGTGTACGCCAACGGATTCGCGCTGTCCCCGTACGCCGACATCGGCCATGCCGGCGGCGACTTCAGGCGTCCCCCCGCCCGCCTTTGGCACGCCAGCGGCGGCAGCTCCGGCCCCACGCCGTAGCGCCCGGGGGCCGTCCCGGTCAGGCGCCGTCGAGCTGCCGGCGGGTGATGTGGAAGACGGTGGCCATGCACGACGCGGCGGCGAGGGCCTGGCAGGCGGCCGCGGCGACGCCGACGTGGACGCAGAAGCGCGCCTCGGCGAGCGATTGCACGCCGAGGCCGGTGAAGACGCGGGCGAGCCCCGCGCCGAGCAGGACGGACGACCACCAGGCCGCCACGACCAGGGCGGCGGCGTGGCGTTCGGCGGGCCGCAGGGGGCGGCCGCTGCCCAGCCACACGTCGTACACGATCCGCGCCGGCAGCCACAGGTTGACCACCGGCGTGACCCAGCCGAGCAGAACCCACGCGCGGCCGTACCGGTGCGGGCCCGACTGCCGGTGCGCCCGCCACAGCCAGGCCAGGTACAGCAGGCCGGTGATGCCCGCGAGGACGCCGCACACCAGGAACACGTCGCAGTAGGGCGCCAGCGCCCGAGCGGTGACGGCGGCGTCGTAGGTGTCGCGCGTGGCGAGCCGCAGCGGCTCCTGCAGCCGCACCAGGCTCAGCCCGCACCCGAGAGCGACGAAGGCGTTGAACCCGAGCAGCATGAACACGGCCATGCCGATCGCGCGGAAATCGCGGCGCCGGGCCCACGCGCCGCAGGCCGGGCACCGGGCGACATCCGTCGGGATGATGTCGCCGCACAGCGCACACGGCATGATCCACCTCCGTGGATTTTGCGCTCCCTTGCCGGGATCCTACGAAGGTTTGACCAGCTCCGCCCAGCGGAGGTTCGCCGGGCGGCCGGTCACGGCGGCAGCACCAGCGCCGTGGCGGCGGCCGCGGCGGCCGCGGCGAGGACGAGCCAGGCCGCCAGCCGCGGCAGGGCGCCGCGCTGGGTGAGCCGTTCCGGGCGCAGGCCGGTGACCGCGGCGAGGGCCCACCACTCCGCCGCGACGGCGACCGTGGCGTGCAGGGAGCCGAAGCCGACCAGAGAGGCGCCCAGCACCAGTCCGGGCAGGGTCATGGCGTGCGCGAGCAGCGCGGCGCGGCGGGCCGTGCCGGACAGGCCGCGGCGCAGCCCCACGGCGATCACGCCCCATCCGGCGGCCGCGGCGAGCCACACCGCCAGGACCGCCTCCGGCAGGCCGTACAGCGACTGCGGGGCCAGCGCCGCTCCCTTCGTCCGTCGTCCGCTCGTGTCGTCTGCTGTCTCGTCCGGTCCGCGGCGCCCGGTCCCCGCCGGCGGGCCGCCCCCTCGCTCACCGCATCAGGCCCGACTCCCAGGCCCAGGCGGCGACCTCCACGCGGTTGCGGGCGTTCAGCTTGCGGTGGACGCTGCCGAGGTGCGTCTTCACCGTCGACAGCGACACGAACAGCTCCCGTGCGATCTCCTCGTTGGTGCGGCCGCGCGCCACCAGCCGGACGACGTCCAGCTCGCGATCGGTGAGGGCCTCGCGGGGGCGGCGCGGCTCGGCGGGCGGGACGGCCAGGTGCTCCAGCAGCCGGACGGTCACCGACGGGGACACCAGCGCCTCCCCGTTGGCGGCGGCCCGGACCGCCTCCACCAGCAGGGCCGGGCCGCTGTCTTTGAGCAGGAAGCCCACCGCGCCGCCGCGCAGCGCACCGTAGACGTACTCGTCCATGTCGAAGGTGGTGACGATGACCACGCGCAGCGGGTCGGGGACGTCGGGACCGGCCAGCGCGCGGGTCGCCTCCAGCCCGTCCATGCGGGGCATCCGGACGTCGAACAGGCAGACCTCCGGCCGCAGCCGCCGGGCCAGCGCCACCGCCGCGGCGCCGTCGGCGGCCTCGCCCACCACCCGCATGTCCGGCTGCGAATCGATGATCATCCGGAATCCGGTACGGACCATGTCCTGGTCGTCGGCGATCAGTACACGGATGGTCACGGACCCGATTCTCGCAGCCTCAGCCGACGGGGAGCACGGCGACGACCTCCCAGCCTCCTTCGGGGCGGCGCCCCGCGCGCATGCGCCCGCCCAGCGCCTCGACGCGTTCGGCCAGGCCGACCAGCCCGAACCCGCTGGACGGCAGCCGCCGCCCGCGTCCCTGGCCGTCGTCGCGCACGCTGACCTCGACGCCGTCCGCGGCCCGGGTGATCCCGACCTCGACCTCCGTGGCGTCGGCGGCGTGCTTGCGGATGTTGGTGAGCGCCTCCTGCACGATGCGGTGCACCGACGTGGCGATCTCGGGGGGCAGGCCGCCCAGGCCGGGGTCGACGGTCAGCTTGGCGGGCGGATCGGTGAACGCGGCGACCAGCTCCTCGACCCGCGCCAGGTCGCCGACGGGGCGCGCGCTCGACTCCTCGCCTCCGCCCTCGTCGCGGGGCGCCGCGGGGCCGCCGTTCTGCGCGTCGCGCAGCAGGCCGACGATGCGGCGCATGGAGGTCAGCGCCTCGGTGCCCGCCCGCTCGATCCCGGCGAAGGCCGCGTCGATCTGCTCGGGGGTCTGCACGGCCCCCGACTGCGCCGCGAACCGGGCGGCCTGCGCCTGCACGACGATCCCGGTGATGTGGTGGGCGACGAAGTCGTGCAGGTCGCGGGCGAGCTCCAGGCGCTCGTCGCGGCGCGCGTCGCGCAGCGCCCGGGCCCGCCGGGCGTCGAGCGCCCGCAGGTAGATCCCGAGGCCGACGGGGGCGGCGGCCAGCACGGCCAGCGGCGCGGACAGCACCAGGCCCTCCCGCGGCGACAGCCGGAAGGCGAGCGTGACGATCGTCACGAGCACCGCCACGGTGGCCGCGACCAGCCGCTCGGACCGGGTGCGCCAGACCACCCGCAGCGTCAGCACCAGCAGCCCGCAGATCTCGATGAACATGCTGGGCTGGTGCATCTCGGCGCCGGTGACGCCCATCAGCACGGTGGTGTACGCCGACAGGCCGACGGCCGCCGCCGTCCAGACGGCGGCGCGCCGGCGGACCAGCGCCGCCAGGCCGACGACGGCGGCGAGGGCGATCAGCCACAGGTCGAGCGGGCCGGCCACGGGTCTGACCTCGAGGAGGCACGCCAGCAGGAACAGCCCGCCGATCCCCGCGGCCGTCACGCGGATCAGGCAGCCGCCGAACCAGTGGACGCGCTCCAGCCACGACCGCCCCGATCCCGGACCCCTCATGGGCACGCAGGGTACGACCTCGGCCGGACCCGCGGATCCACCATTCGGCCGATAACGCCCGCGCACAGACCGCACCGGCGTGCGATGCGGCGGACGGCGCGGCTCCCGCACGCTGGAGCCATGGACGCGGCGACCCTCATCTACCTGCCGGTGGCGGCGGCCTTCGCCGCCTTCGTCGTCTACGGCGGGATCGTCATGCCCGCCCGCGAGGTGGCCGAGTCGATGCGCCGCCGCAAGACGGCCCCGCGGGACGCCGGCGCCGTCCGGGACGGGAAGACGGCGCCGTGACCCCCGGCCCGTCGCCTCGACGGACGCGACCCGGCCGACGAGACGCCGGAGGCCGACGCGGCGAGGAAAAGCGTGCGTGGAAGGGCCGGTCACGCGAAACTCGGACCCGTGACCGACTTCGCCTGGCTGGGACGGCCCCTCGACGCGCGGCATCTGTTCGCGCCCGAACGGCGTGCGCTCCTGGCCACGCTGCGAGGACTGGAACCGGCCGACTGGAGGCGCGAGGCCGTCCCCGGCTGGACGGTCAAGGACGTCGCCGCGCATCTGCTCGGTGACGACTACGGGCGGCTCGCGCGCGACCGCGACGGCCGCCCGGACCCGTGGACCGCGCCCGCGCCCGGCGAGCGGTTCGCGGCGTTCGTCCACCGCGTCAACCAGCAGTGGGTGGACGCCGCCGACCTGCTCAGCACCCGGTCGCTCATCGAGACGCTGGAGATGACCGGGCGGCAGATCGCCGACTTGTGGCAGCGGTCCGACCCGCACGCCACGGGGCGGCCGGTGAGCTGGGCCGGCGCCGACCCCGCCCCGCTCTGGCTGGACTGCGCCCGCGACTACACCGAGTACTGGGTGCACCGCCAGCAGATCCGGCTGGCCGTGCGCCTGGGCGACGAACGCCCGCCCGAGCCGGTGCTCGACGCCTTCATGCGGGCGCTGCCGCACACCCTGCGGGACGTCGCGGCGGACGAGGGCGCGCAGGTGCAGGTGCGCGTCGACGGCTCCGGCGCGTGGACGGCGACCGCGACCGCCGCGGGCTGGTCGCTCGCCCCGCCGCCCGCGCCGACGCCGACCGCCGTCGTCCGCCTCGATCCGGCCACCGCGTGGCGCCTGTGCGTGCGGATGATCGATCCCGCGGAGGCCGTCACCCGGGCCCGGCTGGAGGGCGACACGCGGCTCGGCGCCGCCGCCTGCCGCATCCTGTCGATCATCCGCTGACGCCGCCCCCGCCCGTCGAACGCGTGTTCGAAAATGTCGGTGGCGGCGGATAGGTTCATGGCCGTCGGCCGGGTGGGCGGGAATGCCCGTCGAACCCGCGGTCTTTCCATGTACGTATCTCTGTGCAACTCCCGCTGGAGCGCGGCTTGCCCGACCCTCCGGGGCGACAGGAAGGGGTAGTGGCAGTGAGCGAGACGATCCGCACGTTCCATCTCACCCGCCCGTGGCTGTACGGCCCCGCCGAGCGCATCCTCATCGAGCCCTGGCTGACCTCGCTGACCGGCCTCGTTCTCAACGCCTACGCCGAGGTGGAGGAGTCCGACGCCGTCTCCGCGTCCGAAGGGGGCGGCACCGTTCGCGTCCTCGTTCCGACCCGCCTGCTGCGTCCGGAGGAATACGCCCTCATCGAGACCATGGCCGCCTGACATTGTTCGTCGTGTGAGACGAAGATCTCAGATTCTGAATGTGCGGCCTAAGGTAGGGCCTCCGGGACGAGAGGAGGCTCCATGGCCGGACGAGGCGTCTACACGCACGGGCACCACCAGACGGTGCTGAGCTCCCACCGGTGGCGCACGGTCGAGAACTCGGCCGCCTACCTGGTGGACCACCTCCGGTCCGGGGCCCGCGTGCTGGACGTGGGCTGCGGCCCCGGCACGATCACCGTGGGGCTGGCCGAACGGGCGGCGCCCGGCCACGTCACCGGCCTGGACGCGTCCGAACAGGTGGTGAAGGACGCCCGGCGGTACGCCGCGGAACGAGGCATCGGCAACGTCACGTTCGTGACCGGGGACGTCTACGCGCTCGCCTTCCCCGACGGCGTGTTCGACGTCGTCCACGCCCACCAGGTGCTGCAGCATCTCGACGACCCGGTGCGCGCGCTGCGGGAGATGCGCCGGGTGTGCAGGCCCGGCGGCGTGGTGGCCGCGCGGGACGCCGACTTCGGCGCCATGGCCTGGTACCCCGAGCCGCCCGACATGGACGCCTGGCTGCCCGTCTACTCCAAGGTGGCGCGCGGCAACGGCGGCGAGCCCGACGCCGGACGCCGCCTGGTGTCCTGGGCCCGGCAGGCGGGCTTCACCGACATCACCGCCACCTCCTCCAGCTGGTGCTTCTCCACCCCCGAGGAGCGCCGCTGGTGGAGCGAGTCGTGGGGCGGCCGGATGGTCCGCTCCTCGATCGCCGACACCGCGGTCTCCCGCGGCCATGCCACCCGGGACGAGCTGGACCGCATCTACGCGGGCTGGCGGCAGTGGGCGGCCGCCGACGACGGCTGGTTCACCGTCACCCACGGCGAAATCGTCTGCCGCGTCCCCTGACCGCCACGCCCGGCCCCGACGGACCGCCTCGCGCGCCCCCTCGGCCGCCGCTCAGCCGACCAGGTCGCGCAGGGCGCGGAGGGTGGGCTCGTCGCGGACGCCCGCGATCAGCAGAGTGGTGACGGGGCTGTCGCGCCACAGCTGGAGGCGTTCCTTGATGCGGCCGATCGGACCGAGCAGGGAGACGGCGTCGGCGAGCTCGTCGGGGACGGCCTTGACCGCCTCGTCGCGGCGGCCGTCCAGGAAGAGCCGCTGGACGCGGGCGGCCTCCTCGGCGTAGCCGAGGCGGCCGATCAGGTCGAGGTGGAAGTTGCGGTCGCGGGCGCCCATGCCGCCGATGTAGAACGCCAGCGGGATCTTGGCGAGCTCCAGGGCGGCGGACAGGTCGTCGGTGACGATCGTGGCGACGGTCGCGGCGATCTCGAAGCCGGGCGGGCGCCCGGCCAGCGACGCGCCGAACAGCGGCTCGATCTTGGCGGGGTCGATGAACAGCGGCAGCCAGCCCTGGGCGAGCTCGGCGGCGAGCGCGACGTTCCGGGGGCCCTCGGCTCCGAGGTAGACGGGGATGTCGGGGCGCAGCGGGTGGACGATCGACTTCAGCGGCTTGCCGAGCCCGGTGCCGCCCGGGTACGGCAGCGGGTAGTGCGGGCCGGCGCTGGTCACCGGGGCTTCGCGGCGCCAGACCTGGCGCATGATGTCGATGTACTCGCGGGTGCGCGCCAGCGGTTTGGGGAAGGGGACCCCGTACCAGCCCTCCACGACCTGCGGTCCGGACGCGCCCACGCCGAGGATCAGCCGTCCCCCCGACAGGGCGTCGAGGGTGAGGGCGTGCATGGCGGTCGCCACCGGGGTGCGCGCCGACAGCTGCGCCACCGCGGTGCCCAGTTTGATGCGCGTGGTGCGGGCGGCGTACCACGTCAGCGGGGTGAAGGCGTCCGAGCCGTAGGCCTCGGCGGTGAACACCGCGTAGTAGCCCAGCCGCTCGGCGGCCAGCACCGTCTCGGTCTGGTCGTCGGGGTCGCGCTGCCAGTAGCCGACGTTGAGGCCCAGCTTGAGGTCCGCGGTCACGAGGCACCCTCCGGAGATCGACGGCGCACATACTAGAACACGTTCTAGTCGGCGGGAAGGGCGGCGGCGTCCGCCGGCGCGGTCAGCGGCTCGGGGCAGGGCAGGCCGCCGACCGCGCCGAGGGGATCATACGGAGCGTGCGGTGCGGACCAGGGCCCGCCAGCCGTCCGCCGAAAGGATCAGCGCCGGACCGGACGGGTCCTTGGAGTCGCGGACCGCGCGCAGACCGTGCGGAAGCGCCGCCACTTCGACGCACTGGTCACCGCTTCCGCTGTATGTGGACTTGCGCCAAAGAGCGCGGGTGAGTTCGCGATGCAGGTTCTTCACGGGCTGCTCCCTGCTGCCTCGATGATGAGGTGCGCGGAATCCTCGGGGGACAACGCCGCCTCGACGATGCGGTCGAAGCGACGCCTGTGTACGCCTGTTTCCTCTGCGCTTTCGACGTAAACGTCACCCATGGTGCCTTCGACGTAGGCGATATCGGGGTCGGCGGCGTCCGGGAAGGAAAGGATCGTGAAGCGTCCGTCCAGTCCCGCGTGCTCGCCCGCCCCGTACGGCAGCACCTGCACCGTCACCTTCGGGCGCTCGGCCATCGTGACCAGCTTCCTGAGCTGGGCGTTCATCACCGAAGGTCCGCCGATGGGGCGGTGCAGCACCGCCTCGTCCAGCACCACGTGCAGCAGGGGCGCGTCCTTGCGGTCGAGCAGCGCCTGCCGCGCCTTGCGCGCGGCGACGCGGCGTTCGATCTCCACCGGGCCCGGCAGCATCCGCCCGGCGGTGATCACCGCGCGGGCGTAGTCCTCGGTCTGCAGCAGCCCGTGCACCAGCTGGGGGTCCCAGGTGTGGATGGCGGACGCCTCGTCCTCCAACGCCACGTAGCTGCCCGTGAAGACGTCGGCGTAGGCGGTCCACCAGCCGCGCTGGCCCGCCTCGCGGGCCAGCGTCATCAGGGCGTCCCGTTCCGGACTGGGCACCCCGTACAGCTCCAGCATCCGCGCGACGTCGCCGACCTTGGGCCTGGTCTGCGCCGTCTCCACGCGCGACAGCGTCGCGCGCGACCAGTTCAGCTGGTCCGCCACGTCCTGCAACGTGAGGCCCAGATTCTCGCGCAGGCGGCGAAGCTCCCGGGCCAGTCGACGACCTCGTACGGTCGGCCGGTACGTCATGACGGCAGAGTCTGGCGTTTCGGTCCGTACCTCTCAACGCGATTGGCGAACCCGGTAAGAGCAATCTCGCGAACGGTGTTGCGCGGATGAGATTCTCACGCGACGCTGCATGGAAGCGTAACCGCCAGGAGACCCACAGTAACGGGACGAGATGGCCGCGTAGTCCGCCGAGACTGTTCGACCGCGGGGAGGGGCCCGTGCACACCTCGTCAGAACTCATCCATGACGCCGCTCCGCCGGGCGCGGCGCCCGTCGGTGGACCGGACGTCCGATCGGGCTGGGCCTGGACCTTGCCGCGCGGGCCGGAGTGCGCCCGCCGGGCCAGGACGCTGCTGGCCGACGCGCTGGCCGCGCTGGCCGTGCCGCCGGACGCGATCGCCGACGCCCGGGTCATGGTGAGCGAGCTGGCCACCAACGCCTACCAGCACGCCGCCGACCACGGACCGCACGAGCTGTGGCTGAGCGCCGACGAGGGCGGCGCCCGGCCGCCCGCCGAGGTGCGCTGCGCCGTGTTCGACGCCTTCGGCGACGCCACCCTGCCCGGCTACTCGTGGACGTCCGGCGACTGCGGCCGGGGCCTGAGCATCGTCGCCGAGCTGTCGCGCGGCCGCTGGGGCCTGCTGCGCACGTTCTCGCGTCTGGACACGCCCGTGCCGGGCAAGGCCGTGTGGTTCGCCGTGGCCGGCGCGTCCTGACCGCACCGGGCCCCGCGCGACGGCCCCGCGGGCCCGCCCGCATCGCACCCGGGTGGGCGCCACTTGGGCGGATGCGGGCGGTATGCCATGCTTTGCAGTCGACGGATGCGGAGGAACCCGGTGCGAATCCGGGGCTGTGCCCGCAACTGTGACCGGGGAGTTCGCCCCCACGGAAGGCCACGGCGACGACGCTGGAAGGCCGGGGGAGCGGCGCCGTCCCTCACCGGGACGGTGCCGGAACGGTGATCCGGGAGCCAGGAGACTCCGGCCGTCGCAGCTGACCGCCACGGGCGTGGACACCCGAGGGGAAGGATTGATGAGGCATGCCCCGTCTGATGGGCCGATGAGCCGTCCGGCGACCGACCGGCGGACCGCCCCGCACCGCTACCCGTTCTCCGCCGTCGTCGGGATGGCCGACCTCAAGCTCGCGCTGCTGATCAACGCGGTGTCGCCGGGCGTGGGCGGCGTGCTGGTGCGGGGAGAGAAGGGCACCGCCAAGTCGACGATCGTGCGCGCGCTGGCCGGGCTGCTGCCGCCGGTGCGGGTGGTCGCCGGCTGCCGGTTCTCCTGCGACCCGGACGCCCCCGACCCCGGCTGCCCCGACGGACCCCACGACGGGCACGGGGCGGAGCGGCGGCCCGCGCGGCTGGTGGAGCTGCCCGTCGGCGCGTCCGAGGACCGGCTCACCGGCTCCCTCGACATCGAACGGGCGCTCGCCGAGGGCGTGAAGGCGTTCGAGCCGGGCCTGCTCGCCGCCGCGCACCGCGGGGTGCTGTACGTCGACGAGGTCAACCTGCTCCACGACCACCTGGTCGACCTGCTGCTCGACGCCGCCGCGATGGGCGAGTCGCACGTCGAGCGCGAGGGCGTGTCGGTGCGGCACGCGGCGCGGTTCCTGCTGGTCGGCACCATGAACCCGGAGGAGGGCGAGCTGCGTCCGCAGCTGCTGGACCGGTTCGGCCTCACCGTCGAGGTCGCCGCCACCCGCGACCCGGACGAGCGCGCCGAGGTTGTGCGGCGCAGGCTGCGCTTCGAGGAGTCCCCGGCCGCGTTCGCCGCCGAGTGGGCGGAGCGGGAGGCAGAGCTGGCCGCCCGGATCGCCGCCGCGCGCGACCGGCTGCCGGAGGTGCGGCTGACCGACGCGGCCCTGCGGCAGATCACCGCCGTCTGCGCCGCCTTCGAGGTGGACGGGCTGCGCGCCGACCTGGTGACCGCCCGCGCCGCGATCGCGCTGGCCGCCTGGCACGGCCGCACCGAGGTCACCGCCGACGACGTGCGCACGGCGGCGCGGCTGGCGCTGCCGCACCGGCGCCGCCGCGACCCGTTCGACGCCCCCGGCCTGGACGAGAGCAAGCTCGACGAGGTGCTCGCCGAGCACGCCGACCCGTCCCCCGAGCCCCCCGACGACGACCCGCCTCCTTCCGGCGGCCCCGGCGGCGGACGGCCCGACGCGTCGGCCGACGCGTCCGGCGACGCGCGGCCGTCCGGTTCGCCGGCGGGCTCGGAGCGCGACGGCGGCCGGTCGGGCCGGGCGGGAGCCGATCGCGAGAACGAACCCGCGCCCGCCGACGCCGCCTACAAGCCGCGCCTGTTCACCGTCCCCGGCACCGGTACGGGCGCGCCCGGCCGCCGTTCCAAGGCGCGCAGCCCGCACGGCCGTGTCTCCGGCGCCCGGCCCGGGACGCGCGACCTGCACCTGGCGGCCACGCTGCGCGCCGCCGCCCCCCACCAGCGCGCCCGCGGCCGCACCGGCCCCGGCCTGGTCGTCGCGTCCGAGGACCTGCGCGAAGCGGTGCGGGAGGGGCGCGAGGGCAACCTCGTGCTGTTCGTCGTCGACGCCAGCGGCTCGATGGCCGCGCGGCGGCGGATGCGCGCCGTCAAGGGCGCCGTGCTGAGCCTGCTGCTCGACGCCTACCAGCGCCGCGACAAGGTCGGCCTGATCACCTTCCGGGGCCGGGACGCCGCGCTGGTGCTGCCGCCGACCTCGTCGGTCGAGGCGGGGGCGCGCCGCCTGGAGCGGCTGCCCACCGGCGGGCGCACGCCGCTCGCCGCCGGGCTGCTGCGCGCCGCCGAGGTGCTGCGCGTCGAGCGGCTGCGCGACCCGTCCCGGCGCCCGCTGCTGGTCGTG
The DNA here is from genome assembly GCF_001552235.1 of Actinomadura rubrobrunea NBRC 15275. Taxonomy (NCBI): domain Bacteria; kingdom Bacillati; phylum Actinomycetota; class Actinomycetes; order Streptosporangiales; family Thermomonosporaceae; genus Actinomadura; species Actinomadura viridilutea. The sequence goes on from NZ_BCQU01000014.1 coordinate 33,519, forward strand.
GTGACCGACGGCCGCGCCACCCACGGCCCCGACCCGGCCGCCGCGGCGGCGCTCCTGGCGGACGTGGCGTCGGTGGTGGTCGACTGCGAGTCGGGACCGGTGCGGCTGGGCCTGGCGGCCGAGCTGGGCGGGCGGCTGGGCGCCGAGGTCGTCCGGCTGGAGGATCTCGCCGCGGGCTCCCTCGCCGGAGTCGTCCGGGACGCCAGGGCCTCCTGGCGGGAGCGCGCGCTGAGGAGGGGGGCCTAGGCATGCCGAAGGGACGACCCGAGTACGTGCCCGACGACGGGCTGACCACGCGCGAGCGCCGCCACCGCCCGCTGGTGATCGTGCACACCGGCCCGGGCAAGGGGAAGTCCACGGCCGCGTTCGGGCTGGCGCTGCGGGCCTGGAACCAGGGCTGGCCGATCGGGGTGTTCCAGTTCGTCAAGTCCGCCAAGTGGCGCATCGGCGAGGAGCGGGCGCTGCGGCTGCTCGGCGAGAGCGGCGAGGGCGGCACGGTGGCCTGGCACAAGATGGGCGAGGGCTGGTCGTGGATCCGGCGGCGCGGCACCGAGGCCGACCATGCGGCCGACGCGCGCGAGGGCTGGGAGCAGATCAAGCGCGACCTGGCCGCCGAGACGTACCGGCTGTACGTGCTGGACGAGTTCACCTACCCGATGAAGTGGGGCTGGGTGGACGTCGACGACGTCATCGCCGCGCTCCGGGAGCGGCCGGGGCGCCAGCACGTGGTCATCACCGGCCGGGACGCCGACCCGCGGCTGGTGGAGTTCGCCGACCTGGTCACCGAGATGGGCAAGATCAAGCACCCCATGGACCGGGGGCAGAAGGGCCAGAAGGGCATCGAATGGTGAGCGCGCCCGCGGGGGCGCCGTCATGAGCGTTCCCCGCCTGGTCGTCGCGGCCCCCGCCTCGGGCAGCGGCAAGACGACCGTCGCCACGGGGCTGATGGCGGCGCTGGCGGCGCGGGGCCTCGCGGTGTCCCCCCACAAGGTGGGGCCGGACTACATCGATCCCGGGTACCACGCGTTGGCCGCCGGACGGCCCGGCCGCAACCTGGACCCCTGGCTGACGTCCGAGGAGCTGGTCGCGCCGCTGCTGCTGCACGGCGCGGCCGGGGCGGACGTGGCCGTCATCGAGGGCGTCATGGGCCTGTACGACGGTTTCACCGGCGCCGGGAGGGACGACTCCGGCGGCGACTTCGCGTCCACCGCGCACGTCGCCGCCCTGCTGGACGCGCCCGTGGTCCTGGTGGTGGACGCGTCGGCGGCCTCGGGCCGGTCCGTGGCGGCCGCGGTGCACGGGTTCCGCACGTACGGGAACGTGCGCTTCGGCGGCGTCATCCTCAACAAGGTCGGCTCGGACGCGCACGAGCAGATGTGCCGCGACGCCCTGGCCGACATCGGCCTGCCCGTGCTGGGCGCGCTGCGCCGGCACGACGGCGTCTCCACCCCGTCCCGGCACCTGGGGCTCATCCCGGCGGCGGAACGCGACGCCGAGGCCGTCGCGGCGGTCCGGCGCATGGGGGAGCTGGTCGCCGAGTCCTGCGACCTGGACGCCGTCATGGCCGTGGCGCGCTCCGCCCCGCCGCTGGCGGCGGCCCCCTGGGAGCCTCCCGCCGCGGAGGAGGCGCGGGGGGAGCGGCCGAGGATCGCGATCGCGGGCGGCCCGGCGTTCACGTTCGGGTACGCCGAGAACGAGGAGCTGCTGGAAGCGGCGGGCGCCGAGGTCGTCCGGTTCGACCCGCTGCGCGACGAGCGGCTGCCGTCCGGCACGCGGGGCGTGGTGATCGGCGGCGGCTTCCCCGAGATGTACGCCGCCGAGCTGTCGGCCAACGAGCCGCTGCGGCGCGAGCTGGCGTCGTTCACCGGCCCGGTGTACGCCGAGTGCGCGGGCCTGCTGTACCTGGCGCGCGAACTGGACGGCGTGCCGATGTGCGGACTGCTGGGCGAGGTGACCGCGACGATGGCCCCGCGGCTGACGCTGGGCTACCGGGCGGCCGTCGCGGTGTCGGACTCGGTGGTGGCGCGCACCGGCGAGCGGGTGCGGGGCCACGAGTTCCACCGCACCGTCACCGCGCCCGGCCACGGCGCCACCGCGGCGTGGCAGTGGTCGCCGTCCGGGCCGGAGGGGTTCGTCCAGGGCCCGTGCGTCGCGTCCTACCTGCACCTGCACTGGGCCGGCGCGCCGCACTTCGCGCAGAGGATGGTGGAGGCCTGCCGATGACCGCCGCCGACGACCCCGGCGCCGTCCCCGTCCGCGACCCGGCGGACGGCCGCCGCATGAGCGCCTTCCGCGAGGCGGTCCGCCTCGAAGGCGAGCGGGTGGTGGTCCGCCCGTTCGACCTGGACGACGCCGCCGCCCTCATCGAGGTGATCCGGGCCGGGGAGGACGTCCTGCCGCCGACCTTCCCGCGCGAGCTGAAGGCCGAGACGCTGGCCTGGTGGCTGGACCGGGGCGTGCACCAGCCGCAGCGGTACGGCACCGGCGTGCATCTCGCGGTGGCCGACCGCCTGACCGGCGCGTTCGCCGGCACCATCGGGCTGTTCCGGCTGGACTGGTCGCATCTGAGCTGCGAGGTCGGCTACGGCATGCGCCCGTCCTGGCGGGGACGCGGCTACGCCACCGAGGCGCTGACCCTGGTGTCGGAGTGGGCGCTGCGCACGTGCGGCCTGCACCGCGTGGAGCTGCGCGCCGTGACCGGCAACCGCGCCTCCCTGCGCGTCGCCGAGAAGGCCGGCTTCCGGCGCGAGGGCGTCGCGCGCGGCGCCGAACGCGGCCCCGGCGGCGAGCACCTGGACCAGGTCGTCTTCAGCCTGCTGCGTCCCGACCTGGACGAGGCGCGGGGCGGGGAGGCGCCCCGTCTGATCGGCGTGGGGGTCGGACCGGGAGACCCGGAGCTGGTCACCGCGAAGGCCGTGCGGATCCTGGGCGAGGCCGACGTGGTGCTCGTGCCGGTGATGGCGCTGGAGGAGGAGGGCCGGGCCGAATCGGTCGTCCGCGCCTACACCGGCAAGGCCGAACGCGTCGTGTTCGCGTTGAACGACCGGGGCGGGGTGACGGACAGGCGGGCGGCGGCCTGGGACGCGGCGGCCGACCGCGTCGTCCGCGCCTTCCGGGACGGCGCGCGGACGGTCGCGTTCGCCACGATCGGCGACCCGAACGTCTACTCGACGTTCACCTACCTCGCCCAGACGGTGCGCGAGCGGCTCCCCGAGGCCGTGGTGGAGACCGTGCCCGGCATCACCGCCATGCAGGATCTGGCGGCGCGGTCGGGCACCGTCCTCGCCGAGGGCGCCGAGTCGGTGGGCCTGGTGCCGCTCATCGGCGGCGTCGCCGGATTCCGCGACGCGCTCAAAACGTGCGACACCGTCGTCGCCTACAAGTTCGGCTCGGTCGCCGACGAGGTGGTCGGCGCGCTGGAGGAGGCCGGCCGGCTGGACGACGCGGTCTACGGCGCGCGGCTCGGCCTGCCCGGCGAGGACGTGCGGCCCGCCCGCGACCTCCCCCGGCGCGTCCCGTACCTGTCCACGCTGATCGTGCCCGGCCGCCGCGGCCCCCGAGGAGGCAAGCTGGCATGACCGCTCCTGGCACGACCGGTCCCGCCGCGACCGGTCCGGCGGCGACTGGCTCCGGCGGGACCGGCAGGGTGCTGTTTGTGGGCGCCGGGCCCGGCGCGGCCGACCTGCTGACGTTCCGCGCGGCCCGCGCCATCGCCGCGGCGGACGTGGTGATCTGGGCGGCCAGCCTGGTCCACCCGGACGTGCTCGAGCACGCCCGCCCCGACGCGGAGATCGTCGACTCGGCGGCGCTGCCGATGGAGGGCGTGCTGCCGTACTACGAGCGCGCCGCCGCCGAGGGGCTGACCGTCGCCCGCATCCACTCGGGCGACCCGGCGCTGTGGGGCGCGCTGCAGGAGCAGCTCGACCGCTGCCGCGCGCTGGGCCTGGAGACCGAGGTGATCCCGGGCGTGTCCAGCTTCAGCGCGGTGGCGGCGGCGGTGGGGCGCGAACTGACCATCCCCGAGGTGGCGCAGTCGGTGATCCTGACCCGGCTGGGCGGGGGCAAGACGCCCATGCCGCCGGGGGAGGAGGTCCGCGAGTTCGCCCGGCACGGGACCACCATGGCGCTGTTCCTGTCCGCGGCCCGCTCCAAGCAGCTGCAGGACGAGCTGCTGGAGGGCGGCTATCCCGAGGACACCCCGTGCGTGGTGGCCTACCGGTGCACCTGGCCGGACGAGCTGGTCGTCCGCTGCACGCTGGGCGAGCTGGCCGCGACGATGAAGGCGCACCGGCTGTGGAAGCACACGCTGGTGCTGGTCGGCCCGGCCCTGGCCGCCGGGGGGACCCGCTCGCACCTGTACCACCCGGGGCACTTCCACGGCTTCCGGCGCGCCGACCCCGCGGCACGCCGCCGGCTGCGCGCCGCGTCCGGCCGGCCCGCCGCGGCCGACCGTCCGGAGGCTCGACGCCAATGACCGGCGGAGGGCGGCCATGAACGACGACATCAGGCGGCTTCGGGAACCGGACCTGCCGCGCACGATGAAGGTGCGCAAGAGGGCGCTGCGGACCGGGTGGACCACGGGCACGTGCGCGTCCGCGGCGGCCAAGGCGGCGACGCAGCTGCTGCGGCACGGCGGGCGTCCGCGCGAGTACGTGGAGGTCGCGCTGCCGTCCGGCAACCGGGTCACGTTCAAGGTGGAGGAGAGCAGCCTGGACGCGGTCCGCCATCGGGCGCGGGCGGTGGTGGTCAAGGACGCGGGCGACGACCCCGACGTCACGCACGGCGCGCACATCACCGCGGACGTGTCGTGGCGGGACGCGCCCGGCCTCGACCTGGACGGCGGCGAGGGCGTCGGCGTGGTGACCAAACCGGGCCTGGGCCTGGAACTGGGCGGACCGGCGATCAACCCCGTCCCGCGCCGGATGATCACGCAGGCGGTGGCGGAGGCGCTGGCCGGCGCGCCGCTGGACGCGCCGCCCGCGCCGGAGGCGGTCGCCGACCCCGCCACCGGGCGGGGCGTCCGCGTGGTGATCTCGGTGCCGGAGGGCGAGCGCATGGCGCGCAAGACCACCAACCGGCGCCTGGGCATCCTCGGCGGCATCTCCATCCTCGGCACGACGGGCATCGTCCGGCCGTTCTCCACGGCGTCGTGGCGGGCCAGCGTCGAGCAGGCGGTGTCGGTGATGGCGGCGCAGGGAGAGACGACGCTGGTGCTGTGCACGGGCGGCCGCACCGAGAGGGGCGCGATGAAGCTGCTGCCGGAGCTGCCGGAGGTGTGCTTCGTCGAGGTGGGCGACTTCACCGGGGCGGCGCTGCGGCGCGCGGTCGAGCACGGGCTGACGCACGTGGTGTTCGTCGGCATGCCGGGAAAGCTGACCAAGCTCGCCTCCGGGGTGCTGATGACGCACTACACGCGCTCGCGCGTCGACACCGGGCTGCTCGGCGAGATCACCACCGCGGCGGGCGGCCCGCCGGACCTCGCCGAGCGGGTCGCCGCGGCCAACACCGGCCGGCACGCCTACGAGCTGTGGGAGGAGGCCGGGCTGCTCGAACCGTGCGGGCGGGAGCTGTGCCGGCGCGTCGCCGAGGTCCTGGAGCGCTTCGCCGCCGAGGCCGCCGGCGCGGACCGCAGCCCGCTCACGGCGGAGGCGATGCTGGTCGACTTCACCGGCGAGCGCAGGATCGCCGGGTACGGGCGGACGGCGCGGCCGCGGTGAACGCCATGATCACGGTGATCGGGTACGACGGGTCGCCGCTGCCCGCCGAGGCCCGCGAGCGCCTCGCGGAGGCCGCGCTCGTCGTCGGCGGCGCCCGCCACCTGGCCGCCGTCCCCGTCCCCGACGGCGCCCGCCGCGTCGTCCTGGGAGACGTGGCCGCCGCCCTCGACGAGATCGACAAGGCCGGCGCGGACGCGCGCGTCGCGGTCGTCGCCAGCGGCGACCCGGGGTTCTTCGGGATCGTGCGGGCGCTGCGGGAGCGCGGGCATCGGCCGCGCGTCCTGCCGGCGCTGTCGTCGGCGGCGCGGGCGTTCGCGCGGGCGGGACTGCCGTGGGACGACGCGCTGGTGGTGTCCGCGCACGGCCGCGAGCTGCGCCGCGCCGTGAACGCGTGCCGCGCCCATCCCAAGGTCGCGGTTCTGACCGCGCCCGGCGCCGGTCCGGCCGAGCTGGCGCGCGAGCTGTTCCCCCAGACGCCCCGCACGTTCGTGGTGTGCGAGAACCTGGGAGAGCCCGACGAACGCGTCGTGCACGTGCGTCCGGCCGAGGCGACCACGCGGCCCTGGCGGGACCCCAACGTGGTGCTGGTGCTCGACCCGTCCCGTACGGTCGGCGACAAGAGGTGGATCGCCGGGGCGCCCCCGGGACCGGCGGGCTGGGCGCTGCCGGAGGAGGTGTTCGACCACCGCGATTCGATGGTGACGAAGGCGGAGGTGCGGGCGTTCGCCTTGGCGAAGCTGGGGCCGCGCGTGGGCGACATGGTGTGGGACGTGGGCGCCGGCAGCGGTTCGGTGGCCGTCGAATGCGCCCGCTTCGGCGCGGCGGTGGTGGCGGTCGAGCGCGATGCGGCGTCCTGCGAACGCATCCGCGCCAACGTGCGGGCTCACGGGGTGAAGGTCGCCGTGTCGCGCGGCGAGGCCCCGGCCGTGCTGGAGCATCTGCCCGACCCTGACGCGGTGTTCGTGGGCGGCGGCGGACCGGAAGTGGTGCGCGCCTGCGCCTCCAGGGCCCTGCGCTGCGTCGTCGTCGCGCTCGCAGCCGTCGAACGCGTGCGGCCGAGCCTGGACGCGCTCACCGCGGAGGGCTTCACGGCCCAGGCCGTGCAGCTGCAGGCCAACCGGCTTTCCCCGTTGCCGGGGGACGTGCACCGCCTGGCCGCCGCGAACCCCGTGTTCGTGGTGTGGGGCGAACGCGAGCCGACCCCGGCCGTGTCCTTCCCCGACGACCGCGCGGAACGCCGCCCCCAGACGATCGCCGAACTGCCGGACGAGGACGACCCGAGGAGCGCACAGTGACGATCGGCATAGTCGCGGCCACCGCGAGCGGCCGTACCGCCGCCGCCGCGCTCGCCGCCGCCTGGCCCGACGAGGTGCGCCTGTTCACCGACGTGAAGGCCGCCGACGGGCTGCGCGAGGCGTGGCGGACGTGCGACGCGATCGTCGGCTTCCTCGCCGTCGGCGCGACCGTGCGGGTGCTGGCGCCGCTGCTGGACGGCAAGGCCGCCGACCCGGCCGTGGTGTGCGTGGACGAGGGCAGGCGGTTCGCCGTCGCGGTGCTCGGCGGCCACCGCGGCGCCAACGACCTGGCCCACCGGCTCGCCGGCGTGCTCGGCTGCACTCCCGTCGTCACCACCGCCAGCGACCAGGCCGATGTCGCGCCCCTGGACTCCTACGGCGCCGACCTCGGCTTCACCGTGCACGACCCCGGGGCGCTCGCGCGGGTCGGCGCGGCCGTCCTGTCCGGCGAACCGGTGCTGCTGGAAGGCGCCGACGACTGGCCGCTGCCCGCGCTGCCGCCGAACGTCCGCGCCCGGTTCGGCGGCGACGAGCCGTCCGCCGCGATCCTGGTGACCGACGCCGCCGACATCCCTCGGGCGGGCCGGTCCGGCGACCCGCTCGTCTACCGCCCGCCGTCGCTGGTCGTCGGGGTCGGCTCGGCGCGGGGCGTCGGCGCCGAGGAGGTCGGCGAACTGGTCGACCGGGCGCTGGCGTCGGCGGGCCTGTCGCCCGCGTCCGTGCGCTGCGTGGCGACCGTGGACCTGAAGGCCGACGAGGAGGGGATCTTGGAGGCCGCGCGGCGGCGCGGCTGGCCGGTCGTCACCTACCCGGCCGACGTGCTGGCCGACGTGCGCGTCCCCAACCCGTCCCCGGTCGTGGCCGCCGAGGTCGGCACCCCCAGCGTCGCCGAGGCGGCGGCGCTGCACGCGGCCCGGTCGTCCGGCCGCGGCGCCGAGCTGGTCGCCGAGAAGACCAAGTCCACCTGCGCCACGGCGGCCGTGGCGCGGCTGCGGCCGCGCGGCCGGCTGGGCATCGTCGGGTTGGGGCCGGGCGCCCGCGACCTGCTCACCCCGCGCGCCGCCGAGACCCTGCGGCGCTCGTCGGTCGTCGTCGGCCTCGACCAGTACGTCGACCAGGTGCGCGACCTGCTGCGCCCCGGGACGCGCGTGATCGCCTCCGGGCTCGGCCAGGAGGAGGAACGCGCGCGCACCGCCGTCCGGGAGGCCGCGGCGGGACGCGCCGTGGCGCTCGTGGGGTCGGGGGACGCGGGGGTGTACGCGATGGCCGCCCCCGCGCTGGAGATGCTCGCCGCGGAGGGCGCGGCGCACGCCGTGGACGTCGACGGCGTCCCCGGGATCACCGCCGCCGCGGCCGCGTCGGCGCTCCTCGGCGCGCCCCTGGGCCACGACCACGCCTACGTGTCGCTGTCGGACCTGCACACGCCCTGGGAGGTCATCGAACGGCGCGTCCGCGCCGCCGCGGAGGGCGATTTCACGGTGTGCTTCTACAACCCGCGCAGCCGTACCCGCGACTGGCAGCTGCCCAAGGCCTTGGACATCCTGGCGGAGCACCGGCCGCCCGACACCCCCGTGGGGATCGTCCGCAACGCCTCACGGCCGGACGAGTCCGTCACCCTCACCACCCTGGCGGAGGCGGACCCCGCGCAGGTCGACATGTACACCGTCGTGCTGGTCGGCTCCAGCCGCAGCCGGACCATGGCGGGCCGCTTCGTCACCCCGAGGGGCTACCGATGGGCGTAGACGCCGCGGGACGCGACGGGCGCGGCGTGGTCGTCACGGAACGGTGCCAAGGGTGCGGGGCGTGCCTGCTGACCTGTCCCGAACACGCGATCCGCCCCGCGCCGCCGCCCCCGGACGGGCCTTCCGGCCGCCCCCTGATCGTGCTGGACGGGCTGTGCACCGCCTGCGGCGAGTGCATCGAGGTCTGCCCGGTCGACGCCATCGAGGAGTGCCCATGAGCGCGCGCCTGCGCCACCCCATCGAAGCGCGGTCGTACGAGATCCTGCGGTCCCGCGTCGACCTGTCGCACCTGCCGCCGCTGCGGCGCGCGGTGGCCGAGCGGGTCATCCACGCCAGCGCCGACCTGGAGTACGCCGTGGACCTCGTCACCGACGAGGCGCACCTGGAGCGCGGGCTGGCGGCGCTGCGGTCGGGCGCGCCGATCGTCACCGACGTGGCCATGGTCGCCGCCGGGATCACCGCGCGGGAGACGCTGTGCCGCGTCGGCGACCCGGCCGCCGCCCGGATGGCGCGCGCCGAGGGCGTCACCCGGTCGGCCGCCGCCGTGCGCCTGGCGTACGCCGAGGTCGGCCCGGGCGCGGTGTGGGCGGTCGGGTGCGCCCCCACCGCCCTGTTCGAGATCATCGAGCGCGAGGTCGCGCCCGCGCTGGTCGTCGGGCTGCCGGTCGGGTTCGTCGGCGCCGCCGAGGCCAAGCAGGCGCTGCGCGCCAGCGGGCTGCCCCAGCTGAGCAACGTCTCGGAGAAGGGCGGCTCCGCCGTCGCGGCGGCGGCCGTCAACGCGCTCCTCTACTTCGAGGAGGACACCCCATGACGGTGCGGGACAAAGACCGGGACAAAGACCGGGACAAAGACCGGGACAAAGACCGGGACAAAGACCGGGACAAAGACGGGGACACGGCCCCCGGCGCGCCCTCGCGGACGCCCCCGGGCGGACCGGGGAGCACAGTGAAACCGCCCCTGCTGCTGGTCGGGCACGGGACGCGGGACGACACGGGCGTCGCGGAGTTCGGCAGGTTCGTCGAACGGCTGCGCCGCCGGATGACGGTGGACGTGGCCGGAGGCTTCATCGAACTGTCGCCGCCGCCGCTGACCGAGGCGGTCGCGGAACTGTACGAAGGCGGCCACCGCCTCGTCGCCGCCGTGCCGCTGATGCTGGTGTCGGCCGGGCACGGCAAGGGCGACATCCCAGGGGCCATGGCGCGAGAACTCGTGCGGCACCCCGGCCTGTCCTACCGCTACGGCCGTCCCCTGGGGCCGCACCCGACCCTGCTTGCGCTTTTGCAGGAGCGCCTGGAGGCCGTGCTGCCCCCCGAAGACCGCACCCCCGACACGGCGGTGCTGCTGGTGGGCCGCGGCTCGACCGACCCCGACGCCAACGCCGAGGTGCACAAAGTGGCCCGGCTGTTCTGGGAGGGACGCGGCGCTTCCGGCCCCGACCAGGGGCACGGGCTGCTGTGCGTGGAGCCCGCGTTCATCTCCCTGGCACGTCCCAGCGTGCCTGAAGGGCTGGAGCGGTGCCGAAGGCTGGGCGCGTGCCGCGTCGTCGTCCTGCCCTACTTCCTGTTCCCCGGCGTGCTGCCAGACCGCGTCGCCGACGAGGCCCGTGCATACGGTGCCGCGCACCCGGAGCTGGACGTGCGCGTCGCCGAGGTCATCGGCGACTGCGACGGGCTGGCGGACGTGGTGGTCGAACGCTACGAGGAGGCCCTCGCCGGAGACCTCCGCATGAACTGCGACACGTGCGTCTACCGCATCGCCATGCCCGGTTTCGAAGACCGCGTCGGCGCGCCCCAGGTGCCGCACCACCACCCCGACGACCCCTCCGCCCACGGCCACGGCCATGGGCACGGACACGGACACGGACACGTCCATGCGCACTGACGACATCGACCTGCGCCACCACGGGGACGCGGAGGTCGGTTCGGGACTGGTCGACTTCGCGGTGAACGTCCGCCCCGGCACGCCCCCGGAGTGGCTCGCCGAACGGTTGCGCGCGTCCATCGCCGACCTCGCCGCCTACCCCGACCCCCGTCCGGCCCGCCGCGCGGTCGCCCGCAGGCACGGCCGCGCCGTGGACGAGGTGCTGCTCACCTCGGGGGCCGCCGAGGCGTTCGTCCTGCTGGCCCGGGTGCTGCGGCCGCGGCGCGCCGTCGTCGTCCACCCGCAGTTCACCGAACCGGAGGCCGCCCTCCGCGCCGCCGGGCATCCCGTCGACCGCGTGGTCCTCGAAAAGGACTTCGCGCTCGACCCGGCCGCCGTCCCCCGCGACGCGGACCTCGTCGTCGTCGGCAACCCCACCAACCCGACCTCCGTCCTGCACCCCGCCGAGGCCCTCGCCGCCCTGGCCCGCCCCGGCCGCACGGTCGTGGTGGACGAGGCGTTCATGGACTGCGTCCCCGGCGAACCCGAAAGCCTGGCTGGAACGCTCCCACCCGGAGTCGTCGTGATCCGCAGCCTCACCAAGACCTGGGGCCTCGCCGGGCTGCGCGCCGGGTACGTGCTCGCCGAGCCCGCACTCGTCGAACGCCTGGCCGAGGCGCAACCCCTGTGGGCGGTGTCCACGCCCGCCCTCGTCGCGATGGAGGCGTGCTGCGAGCCGTCCGCGCTGGCCGAGGCGGAGCGCTGGGCCGCGAGCATGGCCGCCGAACGCGACCGCTTGGCGGGGGAGCTCAACGCGCGCGGCCTCTACGTGGTGCCCGGGGCGCGCGCGTCCTTCCTGTGCGTGAACGTGCCCGACGCCCTGGAAATCCGCGCCCGGCTGCGCGAACGCGGCTACGCCGTGCGGCGCGGGGACACCTTCCCCGGCCTCGGACCGGACTGGCTGCGCATCGCCGTCCGCGACCGCGCCACCAACGACGCCCTCCTGGAGGTGCTCGGTGACCTCGGCGTCTGAACCCGCCGCCCCCTACCCGGACCCGACCCGCGACGCCGTCTACCGGGTGATCGCCGAACGGCGCGACATGCGCACCGGGTTCCTCCCCGACCCCGTGGACGACGCCGTCCTCACGAGGATCCTCGAGGCCGCGCACCGCGCCCCGTCCGTCGGGCTCACCCAGCCCTGGGACTTCCTCGTCATCCGCGACCCGGGGCTGCGCGCGCGCATCGGCGCCCTCGCCGACCGGCAGCGCGCCGCGTACGCCGCCTCCCTGACCGCCCCGCGCGCCGCCGCGTTCCAGCGGCTCAAGGTCGAGGCGATCCGCGAGGCGCCGGTGAACATCGCCGTGACCTGCGACCCGACCCGCGGCGGACGCAACCCCCTCGGCCGCCACGCCCAGCCCCGCACGGCCCACTACTCGGTCGCCTGCGCCGTGCAGAACCTGTGGCTGGCCGCGCGCGCCGAAGGGCTCGGCGTCGGCTGGGTCAGCTTCTTCGACGAACGCGAGCTGGCCGACGAACTCGGCCTCCCCGGCCACGTGGACGTCGTCGCCTACCTGTGCGTCGGCCGCGTCGCCGGATTCCCGCCCGCGCCCCAGCTGGCGCTGACCGGCTGGGCCCGCCGCCGCCCCCTCGCCTGGGCCGTGCACCACGAGCGGTACGGGCGACGCGGCCTGCCAGGAGAGGAGATCATGGACCTGATCGAGCAGACCGTGGCCGCCGTCCGGCCGCTGGACGAGGCCGCCATGCGCGACGCCCGCGACCACCAGGCCCGCCTCACCAAGCCGCCGGGGTCGCTCGGCGCGCTGGAAGAGCTGTCGGTGCGGCTCGCCGGGCTCGCCGGGACCTGCCCGCCGCCGATCCCCGAGCCCGCCGCCGTCGCCGTCTTCGCCGCCGACCACGGCGTCCACGCCCAGGGCGTCAGCCCCTGGCCGCAGGAGGTGACCGCGCAGATGGTCGCCAACTTCCTGGCCGGGGGCGCGGTCGTCAACGCGTTCGCCGCCCAGGTCGGCGCCGAGGTCACCGTGGTGGACGTGGGCGTCGCCCGCGACCTGGACCCCGCCCCCGGCCTGCTGCCCCGCAAGGTCGCCTACGGCACCGCCGACATGACGGCCGGCCCCGCGATGACCGCGGAGCAGGCCCGCCGCGCCGTCGAGGTCGGCATCGAGGTCGCCCGCGACCTGGTCTCGGCGGGGGCGCGCTGCCTGCTGACCGGCGACATGGGCATCGCCAACACCACGGCCTCGGCCGCCCTGATCGCCGCGTTCACCGGCCTGCCGCCCGAGGCGGTCACCGGCCGCGGCACCGGCATCGACGACGCCGCCCTCGCCCACAAGATCGAGGTCGTGCGCGCCGCCCTCGCCCGCCACGGCCTGGACGCCGGCGACGGCGCGGCCGGCCGCGACCCCCTGGAGGTGCTCGCGGCCGTCGGCGGCCTGGAGCACGCCGCCCTGGCCGGCTACATACTCGGCGCCGCCGCCCTGCGCGTCCCGGTGGTGCTCGACGGAGTGATCGCCGGGGCCGCCGCGCTGGTCGCCGGCGCGCTGTGCCCCGACGCGCTGTCGGCGTGTGTGGCCGGTCATCGTTCTGTCGAGCCGGGACATTCGGCTACCGTTGCTCACCTGGGACTTCGTCCGCTGGTGGACCTGGAGCTGCGGCTCGGGGAGGGCACCGGCGCCCTGCTGGCCCTGCCGCTGGTGCAGGGCGCGGTCCGGGTGCTGCACCAGGTCGCCACCTTCGACGCGGCCGGGGTGAGCGGCAAGGACGCGCAGCCGCGGACGGCGGGGTCCCCGCACGGCGGCGAGGACGGCCACGAGCGCGACGGGCGGGACGGTGACGAGAACGGCGGCGAGAGGTGAGGCGCACGGCGCCGGTGTCGGCCGGGGCTCGAGCGCGCCGTGAGTCACGCTCGGCTATCGACTGGAGGGAGCACTCTCCATGAGCACCGCAACCCGAGTACCTTTGGTCCACAAACACCCGTATCCGTCCCCGGCGTCCGGGAACGCCAGCCCAGCCCCGATCGAGAGAGCGACGTGCCCCCCTACCTGCTAGGCCTGCGACTGAGCGGACGACGCGTCCTCGTCGTCGGCGGGGGCCGGGTGGCGCAGCGCCGCGTCCCGGCGCTGCTCGCCGCGGACGCCGCGGTGGAGCTGGTCGCCCCCGAGGTCACGCCGTCCCTGGAAGACCTGATCGTCTCCCGCGGTGGGAACGGTCCCGGCCGGATCGTCTGGCACCGCCGCCCCTACCGCCCCGGAGACTGCGCCGGCGCCTGGCTGGTGCAGGCCCTCACCGACGACGCTAAGGTCAACGCGGCCGTCGCCGCCGAGGCCGAGCAGGCCCGCGTCTGGTGCGTGCGCGCCGACGACGCCGAGTCGTCGGCCGCCTGGACCCCGGCGTCCGGGCGGGTCGGCGACACCACGGTGGGCGTCCTGGCGGGCGGCGACCCCCGGCACGCCGCGGGCGTGCGGGACGCGATCGTCGACGGGCTGCGCGACGGCACCCTGGAGGCCCGCCACCACCGCCGCAAGCCGGTCGGGGTGGCGCTGGTCGGCGGCGGCCCCGGCGACCCCGGCCTGATCACCGTGCGCGGAAGGCGGCTGCTCGCCCAGGCCGACGTGGTCGTCACCGACCGCCTGGCCCCCCGCGGGCTGCTGGACGAGCTGCCCGCCGACACCGAGGTGATCGACGCGGCGAAGATCCCCTACGGGCGGACCGTCACCCAGGAGCGCATCAACGACTACCTCGTCGAGCACGCCCGGCAGGGCCGGTTCGTGGTCCGCCTCAAGGGCGGCGACCCGTTCGTGTTCGGACGCGGCTTCGAGGAAGTGCTGCACTGCGCCCGCCACGGCGTCCCGGTGACGGTCGTGCCCGGCGTCACCAGCGCCGTGGCCGTGCCGTCGGCGGCGGGCATCCCGGTCACCCACCGCGGCGTCACCCAGGAGTTCCACGTGGTGTCGGCGCACGCGGCCCCGGACGACCCCGCCTCCACGGTCGACTGGGCCGCGCTGGGCCGGTCGACGGGGACGCTGGTGCTGCTCATGGCGGTGGAACGGATGACGCTGATCGCCGAGACCCTCATACGCTATGGTCGGTCGTCCGACACGCCCGTCGCCGTGATCCAGGAAGGCACCCTCCCGGGGCAGAAGGCGCTGACGGCCACGCTGGGCACGGTGGCCGGCGAGATGGCGGCGGCCGGGATCCGGCCGCCGGCGATCGTGGTCGTGGGCGACGTGGTGAACGTGGCACGAGAGATCGACATGATTCGAGCGGACATGGGGCGGGATCCGTGACCAGGTACATGACGGGAGATTCGGTCGGCCGCCTCTGGGCCGTGGCGTTCCGCCGGGGTGTCACGTGAGCGGCGCGGTGGGAGTGCCCGGCCGTGGCGCCGGGCAGGACGTCGCTGCGGAGGAGAGCACCTCTCCGGACCGGCCCGTCCCCGCGGACACCGACGCGACCCCCAGCGGGCCGCCGTCCACGGACAAGGCCCCGGGCGCCAAGGAGTCGGGCAAGGGGACGTCCAAGGCCAAGGGCTCGTCCAGAGGCAGAAGGACGTCCTCGAAGAAGGGCAAGGCGGCCGACGCCGAGAGCTCCGCCGGCACGAAGACGGCGGAGGAGAACACCGAGGCACGCGAGGACACGGCCGCGCGCCGGAACGCGCCCGCGGGCGAGGAACCGCCGAGACGGCGGCGCACGACCCGCGCGCAGGCGACGCCTCCGGAGGAGTCCACCGCCGCCGCGGAGGAGCCGCTGCCGCCCAGCGCCGTGGACCTCACCCAGACCGAGGCGCTGTCCGGCCGGACGCCGCCGCCTCGGGAACGGCGCACCACGGTCCGCCAGGGCGAGCTGATCCGGGTCCTGCGCGACCTGCGCGACCGGCTCGGCTCGTTCGAACTGGTGCTGGACGTGCCCGGCGTCGAGGAGGCCCGCGAGGCCCAGCTGGAGATCCGCAACCAGCTCAACGACTACGTGCTGCCGCGCATCCAGGCCGCCGGGACGCCGCTGCTGGTGGTCCTCGGCGGCTCGACCGGCGCGGGCAAGTCGACCCTGGTGAACACGCTCGTCGGGTCCCGCGTCAGCGCCACCGGCGTGCTGCGCCCCACCACCAGCAGCCCGATCCTGGTCTGCCACCCGGACCACGCCGAGTGGTTCCTGGAGGGGCCGCTGCTGCCCGGGATGGGCCGCGTCCCCGGCCCCGCGCCCGACGCCATCGCCGGCGACCAGCTCGTCGTCATCGCCACCG
This sequence comes from Actinomadura rubrobrunea NBRC 15275, assembly GCF_001552235.1. Taxonomy (NCBI): domain Bacteria; kingdom Bacillati; phylum Actinomycetota; class Actinomycetes; order Streptosporangiales; family Thermomonosporaceae; genus Actinomadura; species Actinomadura viridilutea. The sequence continues at coordinate 49,390 of NZ_BCQU01000014.1, forward strand.
ACGCGCTGCCGCCCGGGCTGGCCCTGCTGGACAGCCCCGACTTCGACTCGGTCTTCGAGGACCACTACGAGTTCGCCACCAAGCTGATGGCGGCCGCCGACGTGTGGCTGTGCGTCACCACCGCCGCCCGCTACGCCGACGCCATGGTGTGGCAGATGCTGCAGCGCGCCCGCGACAACGGCGCCACCGTCGGCGTCGTGCTGTCGCGGGTGCCGCAGGGCGTGGGCGCCGAGGTCGTCGACCACTTCGCCGAGATGCTCGACGAGCACGGCGTCGGCGACGTGCGCCGCTTCACCATCCCCGAGACGCGCGTCGAGGACTCCCGGCTGCCCGAGGAGACCGTCGAGGACCTGCGCGCCTGGCTGGTCGGCGTGGCCGAGGACGCCGAGGGGCGGCACGTGGTCATCGAGGACACCCTGGCGAGCGTGCTCGACAGCCTGCGCACCCGCGTCCCCGAACTCGCCCGGCACGTCGAGACGCAGGTCGAGCAGCGCGCCGAGCTGGCGCGGCTGGTGGAGTCGGCGTACTCCACCGCCCTGGCCGAGCTGGACGAGGCCACCCGCAACGGCTCGCTGCTGCGCGGCGAGGTCCTGGCCCGCTGGCAGGACTTCGCGGGCACCGGCGACCTGCTGCGCTCCCTGCACCTGCGGGGCCGCGGCGCCCGGCGGTCCAACCGGCGGCGCCGCGGGACCTCCACCCGGGTGCGCGCCCTCAAGAGCGCGCTGCGGGCCGGGCTGGAGTCGCTGATCCAGGCGTCGGCCGAGCACGCCGCCGAGCAGGTCATCGCCCGCTGGCGCGAGCACCCGGCGGGCGCGCACGTGCTGGCCGGGCCGGCCCGCGAGATGGGGCACGCCTCGCCCGAGCTGTCGCGCCGCATCACCCGCGCCGTCAGCGGCTGGCAGGACCACGTCCACGAACTGATCCGCACGGAGGGCGTCACCAAGCGCTCCGTCGCCAAACTGGTCTCGTTCGACACCGAGGCCCTGTCGCTCGTGCTCACCATCGGCCTGCTGGGCTACGGTACGTCCGAGGTCTCCGTCGAAGGCGGCACCAGCGCCGTGCCGCAGCGGCTCCTCAAGGCGCTCTTCGGAGCCGAGTCGCTGCGCGGCATGGGCGCCAAGGCCCGCGCCGACCTGCGCAGCCGCATCGGGATGCTGTTCGACGAGGAGGCCATCCGCTTCGGACAGGCGCTCGACGCGGTCGGCATCCCCGACGAGTCCGTCCCCGTCCAGCTCTACCAGGCCACCTACAATCTCGAGGTTGCCCGATGACCACCTCGGCGATCCCCGTCAACCCGTCGCCGGGTTCCGGCGCGACGCCGCCCGGGGCCGGTTCCGCCGCCGGCGCGGCGCGCGACGCGGCCTCCCCGCTGACCGAACGGCTCGACCGCCTCGACTCGCTGGTCCGCCTCGGCGCCGGCCGGCTCGACCAGTCCCTGCTGGACGAGGCGCGGCGCCTGCTCGACCGCGCGGGCCAGCGGCTGCGGCTGTCCGGCGAGCACACCGTCGTCACGCTCGCCGGCGGCACCGGCAGCGGCAAGTCGTCGCTGTTCAACGCCATCTGCGGGCTGGAGCTGTCGCCCACCGGCATCCGCCGGCCCATGACGTCCCGCGCGCACGCCTGCGTGTGGGGCCTGGACGGCGCGGGCCCGCTGCTCGACTGGCTCGACGTCGACAAGCGGCACCGCTACGCCCGCGCCAGCGCCCTCGACCTGGAACGCGCCGACGCCTCCCTGCAGGGCCTGGTGCTGATCGACCTGCCCGACCACGACTCCATCCAGGCCGTGCACCGCGCGGAGGCCGACCGGTTCGTCACCATCGCCGACCTGCTGGTGTGGGTGGTCGACCCGCAGAAGTACGCCGACGCGGCCCTGCACCGCAACTACATCGTCCCGTACGCCCGGCACGCGGGCGTCACCCTGATCGTGCTCAACCAGGTCGACCGGCTGCAGCCCGCCGAGGTGGAGGACTGCGTCGCCGACCTGCGCCGCCTGCTGGAGGCCGAGGGCCTGGCCGACCCCCGCATCATCACCACCTCGGCGGTGCAGGAGGACGGCGTGCGCCAGTTCAGGGACGTCCTGGTCGACACCGTCGCCGCCCGCCGCGCCCGCAGCGAGCGCCTCGCCGCCGACATCGGCCGGCTCGCCGAGCGGTTCGCCGCGCACCGTCCGCCCGACGACTTCCCGTCCGCCGTGGACCAGGTCCGCCGCGACGAGCTGATCCAGGCCCTCACCGACGCCGCCGGGGCGCCCGCCGTCGCCGAGGCCATGGAGAGCGCCTACGAGCTGCGCGCCGCCGACTTCATGGGCTGGCCGGTGCAGGCGCTGATCACCCGGCTGCGCAGCGACCCGCTGCGCCGCATGCGGCTGACCGAGCTGCGCGAGGAGCTGCGCGGCGCGTTCACCGGCCCGGTCGGCGCGCAGCAGGGCGAGGTGGACGCCGCCCTGCAGGGCGTCACCGACGGCGTCACCGCCGCCCTGCCCGAGCCGTGGGCCCGCTCGGTGCGCGCCGCCGCCCGCTCCCACGCCGCCGAGCTGCCCGAGGCGCTCGGCGAGGCGGTGCGGGAGGCGCTGCCCACCTTCAACCAGGTGCCGCGCTGGTGGTGGCTGGTCAAGACGTGGCAGTACTTCCTCGCCCTGGTGAGCGTGCTCGGCGTCGCGTGGATCGTCCTGCTGGTGGTCTACGGCGTCACCGGCGGCGAGTCGTCCGACCCGCTGCTCGGCGAGACCGGCCTGATCCCGTACGTGGCCGTGCTGGTCGTCTGCACGCTCGGCATGGGGGCGCTCACCTCGTCGGCGTGCCGGAACCTGGTGGCGCTGTCGTCCGCCCGGCACGGCGACCGCATGGAGGAGCACATGCGGGAGCGGATCGCGCAGGTCGCCGACTCCAAGGTGCTCGCGCCGGTCGCCGCCGAGCTGGAGGTCTGCGCCCGCTTCCGCGCCGACGTCGACGCCGTCCAGGGCTGAGTTTTCCACAACCTCGCCGACGCCTTCTCTCGTTCGCCGCGCTCCGTCACCCTGGAGTCGCCGAACGAGAGGAGGCCGAGGTGAACGAGGCGCACATCACCGTGATCGGCTGGGTGGCGGCGGACCCGTACTACACCGTCACCGCCAACGGGACCCCGTTCCTGTCGTTACGGGTCGCCTGCACGCCGCGCCGCTACGACCGCGAGACCGGCCAGTGGCAGGACCTGGACACCATGTTCCTCACGGTGAACTGCTGGCGGGCCCTCGCCGACAACGTCCACGGCTCGGACCTGCAGCGCGGCCAGCCCGTCGTGGTCACCGGGCGGCTGCGGATCCGCCAGTACGAGAAGGACGGCCAGTGGCGGTTCTCCGCCGAGATCGAGGCCAGCACGCTCGGGCACGACCTCAACCGCGGCACCGCGGAGTTCCGCCCCGTCCACCGCGGCGGCGCCCTGACCGAGGAGGACCGCCGCGAGGCCCAAGAGGTCGCCGACCAGTGGGCCCTCGGCGGCGACGTCACCGAGGACCCCGCCGCCGAAGCCGCCTGACGCTCGCAGCGGGCAGCGAGCAGGCGTGTGCCCCGCAGGCGCAGGTATCCGGCGAGCATGCGGCCCGGGGCCCCGCGCGCCCCCGCAGACCGGCGACGCGCGGGGCCCCGGGTCGTCCCGGTGTCGGGCGTGGGGCGCCCTTGCCGATCTGGGCGATGACTTCGGCAGCGGTGACGGAATTGAGGACTCGAATGAGCAGTCAGATCGCGTTTCTTCAACGCTCTTTCACTTTTCGTGGTGGCCTCGCCGCGGGGTGTTAGAGAGTGGAGCGACCAGGCCGCGGGGGCACCTGGGGCGGCGGGGCGACCGTTGCGGGCGAAGGGCTCGACGGGCCTGGAGCGCCGCCGTTGACGACGTCGGCGGGCGCGGCTGCTCGGCGGGCCGTCCGTGCGGACAGAGCGGGCGAGGAGGAAGGGCACGGATCACGAGTGGCGATCATGGGAGCGTGCGGCGTCGTCGACCGGGCGCCGGTCGGGTCCGGCCGGTGCTTCGACGGGCGGGCGGCCGTCTCAGATCCAGGAAACGCCTCGCATGATCCCTTCCCTCTCTGGGCGGTGCTGAGGAGAGCGATGGCGCCGCTTCGTCTGCCAGGTACCGTATCCCGCTCCGGATTGTGCGTCACCGAACGTACCGGTTTCCGACCCGCTCCGCACACGTTGCAATTATCGTGTTACACAACGTGATGCATTGGGGGGAAGGATGACGGCAGTGCAGTCGTCCGCCGAGGACCGCGGCGGGGAGCTGGCGCGCACGCCCCGACGGGCGGGGGCGCCGGGTCGCCCGTCCCTGCTGGCGGCCTACGTGTCGGTGGCCGTCGCCCTCCATCTGGCGTTGACCGTCGTCGGAGTGCTGCGCACCCCGGTGCGCCTGTACGAGGTGGTCACCTTCGCGGCCCTGCTGGTCTGCGGCGCCGCCTGCATCGAGGTGTCGCGAAGGCTGGGCCTGCCCGCCGGGGTGGCGCGGGATCTGCTGTCGGCATGGTGGCTGCCGGTGGCGCTGCTGCTGCCGCCGGTGTACGCGCTGCTGATCCCCATCCCCTTGCAGCTGCTGTCGCATTTCCGCGTCCGGCGCACTCTGCTCTACCGCAGGGTGATGGTGACCTCCGCGCTCGCCCTGGCCGGCGCGTGCGCCTCGATGCTGTTCCACCTGGTCGTCCCCCGGCCGCTGGAGGGCGGCGCCCAGTGGGTGATCGACGGGTACCCGGGCCTTCCCGCCGCGGTCGGGTGCGCCGCGCTGTTCACGGTGATGAACACCGCGCTGGTCGCCGCCGCGGCGTACATGGCCAACCCCGAGAGCAGCTGGCGGGAGGTGCTGTGGAACCGCGAGAACCTGCTGCTGGACGTGGTGGAGCTGTGCGCCGGCGTGCTCGTCGCGATCACCAGTTCCCTGTCGCTGTCGCTGCTGCTGCTCGCCCTGCCGCCCGTGGTGCTGCTCCAGCGCAGCCTGATGCACCAGCAGCTGCAGGCGGCGGCCCGGACCGACGCCAAGACCGGCCTGCTCAACGCGGCGGCGTGGCAGCGCGAGGCCGACACCGAACTGGCGCGGGCCCAGCGCACCCACGAGCCGCTCGCCCTGCTGCTGATCGACATCGACTACTTCAAGCGGGTGAACGACACCCATGGCCACCTGGTCGGCGACCAGGTGCTGATCGGGGTCGCCAGCACCCTGTGCAACCAGCTGCGCGACTACGACGTCGTCGGCCGGTTCGGCGGCGAGGAGTTCGTCGTGCTGCTGCCGGGCGCCGACACCGTCGAGGCGTGCCGGGTGGCCGAGCGCCTGCGCGGACGGGTGCGCCGGCTGGCCATCCCCGCCGAGGACGGCACGGTCGGCGTGACCATCTCGGTCGGGGTGGCGCTGTTCCGCATGCACGGCGAGGACCTGATCGAACTCCTGGCGGCCGCCGACCTGGCCCTCTACCGCGCCAAGCAGTCCGGCCGCGACCGGGTGTGCCTGCCCGCCGTGGACGGCTCCAAGGCCGAGGAGGCCTGAGACGTCGGACGGCCCCGCGGCGCGCCCTCGCGCCGTCGCGGGCGCCGTGCCGGTGAGGCCGGTGGTGGGCCGCGGGAGCGGGAATCTGGTGGTGAACAAGGGAATCCGAACCCCTGTCGACGCTGCAACGAACGGTGTCCGGAACCCCCTAGGCTTGACGGCATGGCCGAGTACATCTACACGATGCAGCGTGTGCGTAAGGCACATGGCGACAAGGTCGTCCTGGACGACGTCACCCTGCACTTCCTCCCCGGCGCCAAGATCGGTGTGCTGGGGCCGAACGGGACCGGCAAGTCCACGCTGCTGCGGATGATGGCCGGTCTGGAGCAGCCGTCCAACGGCGAGGCGCGGCTGATGCCCGGGTACACGGTCGGCCTGCTGCAGCAGGAGCCGCCGCTCGACGAGTCGAAGACCGTCCTCGGCAACGTCGAGGAGGGCGTGGCCGAGACCAAGGCGATGCTCGACCGGTTCAACGAGATCGCCGAGAAGATGGCGACGGACTACTCCGACGAGCTGATGGAGGAGATGGGCAGGCTGCAGGAGCAGCTCGACCATCGCAACGCCTGGGACCTGGACAGCCAGCTGGAGCAGGCGATGGACGCGCTGCGCTGCCCGCCCCCGGACGCCGACGTGACCAAGCTGTCGGGCGGTGAGCGCCGCCGCGTCGCGCTGTGCAAGCTGCTGCTGGAGGCGCCCGACCTGCTGCTGCTGGACGAGCCCACCAACCACTTGGACGCCGAGAGCGTGCAGTGGCTCGAGGGCTTCCTGGAGAAGTACGAGGGGACGGTCCTGGCCGTCACCCACGACCGGTACTTCCTCGACAACGTGGCCAACTGGATCCTCGAGCTCGACCGCGGCCGCTGCTACCCCTACGAGGGCAACTACTCGACGTACCTGGAGAAGAAGGCCGAGCGCCTCAAGGTCGAGGGCAACAAGGACGCCAAGCGCAAGAAGCGCCTGCAGGAGGAGCTGGAGTGGGTGCGCTCCAACCCCAAGGCGCGTCAGGCCAAGAGCAGGGCCCGACTGCAGCGGTACGAGGAGATGGCCGCCGAGGCGTCCAAGTACCGCAAGCTGGACTTCGAGGAGATCCAGATCCCGCCGGGCCCGCGCCTGGGCAGCAGCGTGATCGTCGCGGAGAACCTGACCAAGGGCTTCGGCGACCGGCTCCTCATGGAGAACCTGTCGTTCAATCTGCCGCCCAACGGCATCGTCGGCGTGATCGGCCCGAACGGCGTCGGCAAGACCACGCTGTTCCGGATGATCGTCGGCGAGGAGCAGCCCGACTCCGGCGCGCTGCGGCTGGGCGAGACGGTCAAGGTGTCGTACGTGGACCAGACCCGCGCCGGCATCGACCCGAACAAGACCGTCTGGGAGGTGGTCTCCGACGGGCTCGACCACATCAAGGTCGGCCAGGTGGAGATGCCCTCCCGCGCGTACGTGGCGGCGTTCGGCTTCAAGGGCCCGGACCAGCAGAAGCCCGCGGGCGTCCTGTCGGGCGGCGAGCGCAACCGGCTCAACCTGGCGCTCACCCTCAAGATCGGCGGCAACGTGCTGCTCCTGGACGAGCCGACCAACGACCTGGACACCGAGACGCTGAGCTCGCTGGAGAAGGCGCTGCTGGAGTTCCCCGGCTGCGCCGTCATCACCTCCCACGACCGGTGGTTCCTGGACCGGATCGCCACCCACATCCTGGCGTGGGAAGGCGGGGCGAACTGGTTCTGGTTCGAGGGCAACTTCGCCGACTACGAGAAGAACAAGATCGAGCGTCTGGGCGCCGAGGCGGCGCGTCCGCACCGCGTCACCTACCGCAAGCTCACCCGCGACTGACGTCGACGTGGCCCGTCTGCCGCGCGCGGCGGACGGGGCGCGCTTCTTGGAGCACTGACCGCCCGCAGCGGGTGCGCTCGGGCCGGTCAGTCCCGACCGTCGGACGCCCCGGGTCCGCGGGGCGCTCCGCCGTCCCGGGCGTGCCGGCACCGGGGCCCGTTCTGTGATGACGCGGTGCGTTCCGCTGCCGTCCCGGCAGCGGAACGCGGTCATCCCGTGCGACGACAGCCATCCCACAGTTTCCGCATCGTGCCGACCTGGGCGCGTGCAGGCCTCGTGCGGGTGCAGGCCTCGTGCGGGTGCAGAACGGTGGATCGGCGCCATGCTCCTGTTGCTGCTGGATCAGCGGGGACGGCGCACGCCGCGCGGATCTTTGGGGCAGGAGGAGACGCCGCGTTCGCGGTCGTAGTCGGCGAGCCGGCGCCGCGCCGGACGTCGTTGGTGCCCGCAGCCTGCTGGGCGATCGGCCCAGTCGCATCACCCGCTCCCCGCGGGGATGGCAGGTGCGATGGCGTCGCTTTCGGTGCGGGTCAATGTGGCGGAGAAGTGCCGCATGACCTGCGGGGCGGCGTTGAGGGCGACGACAACGGGGTGCTCGCTGTCGCGCCAGCGTCGCTCCCGTAGCCGTGGGGTTGTCGCTTCCGGTGTGCTGCCTACGCGGGTGGGGCATTCGAGGCGGCGATGGCGGGGCGGTCGGTGTCGCGCCACTGCCGCAGCCTTCGGGTGGCCAGTTCCGGTGCGCTGCTCACGCGGGTGGGCAGTGTGAGGGCGGCGACTCGTGGGGCTGGTTTTCGGGCACGCGCTGTCCTGGGTGGATCAGCGCGCCCCAGTGGTCCTGCGGCCAGTACGTGTCGGCCTCCACGAACGCCAGGCCGAACCCGATGAGCAGGTAGCGGCCCCCGCCACCCGGCGTGGGGCGGTGCCCGGTCTTCGGAGCGCCGCTCGCCCCGGCTAGGCGGCGGAGCTGTCTGCGCTTGAAGAAAGCTCGATCGGGAGGGCGGTGTGACGGTCGCCGAGCGGCGCCCGGTAACATCGGCCCGGTCCGTCCGCCGATGTCCCAGGTGAGCAATGCAGCGTGAAACCCCTGCCGAGACCGGCTACCGGCACGTCTACGAATTCCATGTCAGGTTCGGCGACATCGACTCGCAGGGGCACGTCAATAACGTCAAGTTCCTGGGATATCTGGAAGACGCGCGGCTGGAGATGTTCCACCGCGACCCGCTGCGCAAAGGGGAGGAGCCGGTGCGCGGCATGGTCGTCGCCCGGCACGAAATCGACTATGTGCGGCCGCTGCCTTTGTTGGTGAATCCGGTGCGCGTGGAGTCGTGGGTGACGGACGTGCGCAGCGCGTCTTTCACGCTGGCGTACGAAGTGCGCGACGATGAGCATCTGTACGCGCGGGCCTCATCGGTGATAGCGGCGTTCGACGTGGCGGCGGGGCGCCTGCGGCGCTTCACCGGCCGCGAGCGGGAATTCATCGAGCGCTATCGCCCGCCGGCGCCGTGAGCGGCGAAAAACATGGAGGCTGACCTGGGATAACGATCTTTCTTTACGGGCAGTAAAGAGGGGAGAGGGTCGTTGTCCGAGGTGCGTCCATGTCCCCCTATCTCGCCGCCTGGATCTTCTGGATCCTGATGTTCTTCGCGATCGAACTGCCCGCGGTGTTCAACCGCAAGTCCGGTGACACGCTCTCCGAGCTGGTCTGGGGCGTCTTCGCCGTGCGCGGCAAACCGTTCGGATGGCAGCTGCGCCGGCTGGTGCTGGTGCTCGGCCTGGGATGGCTGGTCGCGCATTTCCTGTCCGGCGGCCGCATCTGACCGTCGCCCCGTGAGTCCCGGCCGAACCGTGCGCTACGGCGAGTACAGCCAAGGATCGCGCAGGTCGTAATAGGCCAGCTCGCCTTCATAGCAGCGCATCAGCCCCTCCATTTTCTCCAGCAACTCCGGCGCCGGCAGTCGGCGCTCGCCCTCGCGGGCGGCGGTCTCGGAGGTGAAATAGACGGCCTCGGTACACACGCCGCCCGGATCGACCGCCAGCACGCCGCCGATCACGTCGGGGCGGAAGGCGCGCACGGCGTCGTCGTCCATGGCCCGCAGCCGGCTGCGCAGCTCCGGCAGGTCGGTGACCTTGGACTGGATCACCTGGACGAATCCCGCGTCGTCCGACGCGCCGCCCAGCCAGGTGTCGGTCTCGACGCAGTCGCGGAAGGTGACCTCGCCGCCGAGGAGCCGGGACGTCTGCGCCCACCAGCGGCCCTGCTCGGGCCGGTCGCCGTTGCGGCGCGCCGCCTCCGGCGACGCGAACCGGACCAGGTCGACGAACATCCCGTCGTCGGTGACGCCCGCGGTCTCGCCCAGCCAGCCGGACGCCCCGGGGGCGAGGTCGCGCGCCCAAAGGTCCAGGCACTCCTTCAGCCGCGCGGGATCGGTGACGATTCTGCCCTGGATGACCTGTACGAACATCGCGCCCCCCGTCGGCGATGGCGGTCCGGTTCGGCGGCGGCCGCGTCGAACCGCGTCCTGTGTCCGACGCTATGCCCGTCAAGGGCTGTTCACAATGCGCCCGTTACGGATGCGTAACAAGCGGCACAGCAGTCACTTTTCACCCGCTCTTTCCCTTAATGTCGCCCGCACATCGTGTGATCAACGGGAAGGGGAGAGATGCGGCGTTTCTCACGCGGGGCATTGGCCCTGCTGCTGGCCGCGGGCGGCCTCACCGGAACGGCGACCGCGGCGACGGCGGCGGTCGGAGCGGCGGGCGCGGCCGCGGTGGGGGCGCAGGCGCCCGCGACGGTCGACATCGCCGAGCGGCTCAAGGCCATTCCCGGGATGAAGGTGGAGGAGAAGACCTCGACCCTGCCCGGCTACCGCTGGTTCTGGCTGACCTACCGGCAGCCGGTCGACCACCGGCGCCCGCACGGCCCGTGGTTCGAGCAGCGCGTCATGCTGCAGCACAAGTCCGAGGACCGGCCGATGGTGCTCTACACCAGCGGCTACCACACCCCGGAGACGATGTTCCGGTCGGAGCCGACCGCGCTGGTGGACGGCAACCAGATCTCGCTGGAGCACCGATTCTTCAGCCCGTCGCGGCCCGAGCCCGCCGACTGGACCAAGGACACCATCTGGCAGGCCGCCACCGACGAGCACCGGCTGATCACCGCGCTCAAGAAGATCTACAAGGGACGCTGGATCACCACCGGGGGCAGCAAGGGCGGCATGACCGCCGTCTACCACAAGCGCTTCTACCCCCATGACGTCGACGGCAGCGTCATCTACGTGGCGCCCAACGACTACAACAACGACGACGACTCCGCCTACGACCGCTTCTTCGCCAACGTCGGCACCGACCCGGAATGCCGGGCCCACGTGAAGAAGCTGGCCCGGGAGTTCCTCAAGCGCCGCCCGGCCATGCTGAAGAGGTTCAAGGCCGACGCGGCGAAGAACGGCTGGACGTTCACCATCCTCAGGACCCCCGACCGGGCGTTCGAGAACTCGGTCATGGACTACGAGTGGGGCTTCTGGCAGTACAACCTGCAGTCCGACTGCGCGAGCCTGCCCCCGCTGGACGCCTCCGACGACGTCCTGTACGAGAACCTGAACGCCATCGCAGGCCTGGAGTTCTACACCGACCAGGGGCTCGACCCGTACATCCCGTACTACTACCAGGCGGGCACCCAGCTCGGCTGGCCCAAGCCTCAGTTCTGGCACCTGCGGCCGCTGCTGCGCTACGAGGAGAGCTACCACCCGCGCACGTACGTCCCGCGCGACATCCCCATGCGCTACGACGGCGGCCGCGCGATGCGGGACATCGACCGATGGGTGCGCCACCACGCCGAGCACATGCTGTTCCTGTACGGGGAGAACGACCCGTGGGGCGCCAAGCCGTTCCGCCTCGGCCCCGGAAGCCGTGATTCGGCGGTGTACACGGCCCCGGGCATGAACCACAGCGGCCGCCTCATCGACCGGCTGCCCGACGAGCAGCGCGCCAAGGCCGTCGCCGATCTGCTGCGCTGGGCGGGCGTCAGCGCTCCCCAGGTCACGGCCATGGTGAGCACGCCGTCCGACGCCACCGACCCGATGCTGGACCGGCGTCCGCCGCTGTAGTCCGGCCGACCGACCGCGGGGCCGTCCCGTCCGGGGCGGTCCCGCCGTCGTCTGAAGAGGCGTCTGAAGAGGCGTGTGAAGGGGCGCCGTCCTAGTGCCCCGCGGTGGGCACGTTGACCAGGCTGTGCGCGGCCATGGTCAGGTAGTCCCACAGCGTCTTTTCGAGGTGTTCGGGCAGGTCGAGCTCGTCGACGGCGTCTCGCATGTGCTTCAGCCACGCGTCGCGTTCGGCCTCGCCGATCACGAACGGGGCGTGCCGCATGCGCAGCCGCGGGTGCCCGCGTCGCTGGCTGTAGGTGTTCGGGCCGCCCCAGTACTGGATGAGGAACAGGCGGAGCCGCTCCTCGGCCGGACCGAGGTCCTCCTCTGGGTAAAGGGGACGGAGCAGGGGGTCCTTCGCGACGCCCTGGTAGAAGCGGTGGACCAGGCGCCGGAACGTCTCCTCGCCGCCGACCGCTTCGTAGAAGGTCACCTGTTGAGCCATAGCGCCTCCCACCCTATTTGACCGGGCGCCCGCGCCGACCACCCCTCGATCACTACGGCCGCGCCCGCGCTCCGGCCCCGGGACGGCCCCGGAATGCGGGACGGGACGTGCCTTGGCGGGCCCTCGGCCCGGAGGAGGCGGGGGCGTCGCAGCGGGGGTGGCCGCCGGGCTGGCGGTGTCAGGTCAGGCCGGGGAGGCGGAGGCGGCGACCGAGACGCCGGCCTCGTCGAACGCCTTCTTGACGCGTTCGCGCAGCTCGCGGGCGATGTCGCCCTGGCGGCCCGGGGCGGTCTTGAGCACCACACGGATGATCATGGAGTCGCCCGCCAGGGCCTGGACGCCCCACACCGAGGGCTCCTCCAGGACGATCTCCTTCCAGTCCGGGTCGGCGGCCAGGGCGTCGGCGGTCCGCTTGAGGATCTCGCTGACCTTGTCGGGGTCCTCGTTGATGTCGACGGGGATGTCGAGCACGGCGCGGCCCCAGTTCTGGGACTCGTTGCCCACCTTCTTGATCTCGCCGTTGGGGACGTACCACACCACGCCGTTGACGTCCCGCATCCGGGTGACCCGCAGGGTGACGGCCTCGACGGTGCCCTTCGCGCTGCCCACGTCGATCACGTCGCCGACGCCGTACTGGTCCTCCAGCAGCATGAACAGGCCGGCCAGCACGTCCTTGACGATGTTCTGCGCGCCGAAGCCCACCGCCGCGCCGATCACGGTGGCGCTGGCCAGCACCGGCGTGAGGTTGAGGCCGATCTGGCCGAGGATGCTGAACAGCGCGGTGCCCATGATCACGACCGAGGCGATGCTGCGCAGCACCGACCCCACCGTCTTGGCCCGCTGGGCCCGCCGCTGGTTCAGCAGCGCCGGCGACCCGTCGTACACCGTGCGGGCGCGCTCGCGCGCCTTCTCCGACACGGTGCTCTCGGCCATCCGCAGGGTGACCCGCGTGATCATCCGGTGCGCGATGGCGCGCAGCACCAGGGCCACCGCCAGCGTGAGGATGATCGTGAGGAGCAGGTTGAGGGGCCGGTCCAGCCAGGTCTTGTAGAAGCGGGTGAAGTCCTCGTTGTGCGAGACGCTCCACACCAGCCGGCAGCCGACGCTGGGGTCCTTGCTCTGGCAGGCCTGCTCGGGCGTGCCGGTCTGCGCCCAGGGCAGGAGCGCGTGGAGGCTGAGCGGCATCGGTGTCGAACCCTCCCGGCCGGGTCGTCGGGGCGGCGTCCTCGGATCTGCGGCTTCGTCGGCGTGGACGGCGGCGTCGCGCGTGGGCGTCCGTTGCGTCCGTGCAGATCGTAAGCGACGTCGCAAATGCTTCCTACCGGAGCGACCATCCCCTCACCCGAGGGGCAGCCCGGTGCCGGGCCTCGTGGACGCCGCCCGCGCTGGAAGGACGCCGAGCGGAGGGGGAGTCGTCCGAGGCCCCGTGGGGTCCGCGGCCGCCGCGCCGTTTCCAGCCGCGGCCCCACGGGGCCCTGGCCCCGGCTAGGCGCGGTCTTACGGCCGCCCTGGGCGGCCGTCGGACCGTTCCCTCGCCGGGTCCGGACCGCGACCGTAGAGGCCCTGCCCCTCCAGGTCGCGGGTCTGGTCGCGGTGCGGTTGCAGGACGCGCGCCAGCTTGACGGCGGCGCCGCCGGGATCGTCCACCCGGTGCATGCGCTCCCCCCAGGACCACCAGTAGTAGTGCTCCGGGGACTCGGGGGCGGGGGCGCAGGTGACGTCCTCGGCGAGGCTGGCCGCCTCCGGGTTCACCACCCGCAGGAACGCCGGCCCGGAGCGGGTCCGCACCACCCGGGCCACCAGGCCGCGCGTGTCGAGCTCGTGTCCCAACTCCTGGAGGTAGCCGACGCGTTCGTCGCTGACCACCCGCGCACCCCTTCCGTCGATCGCGCCGCGAGCGTCCTCGTGTGATCGAAAAGATCGAACTCGGTGGATCTGTTCCGTCGCCCGCCGTGAGAATTGCAACTCACACGGTGGCGGGTCAAGAGGCGGCTGTCTCGTGAAGTTCCGGATTGCGCTACCTCCAGGCCAGGGTCATCGCCCATCGGAGGAAGAATCTCTACCCCGGGATCTGAGCCTGCTCCCGCTCTGCCCGCGTTTCCAAGGAATGGCTTGGCCTGTCCGAGCCCGAGAGTTACGCTGCGTGCGCAAGTCATTATCCGCCCGTGGCCATTTCAACGCCGGTCGCCATGGCTTGCGACGGTCGTGCCGGATCGTCTTCGGCTCAGCGGTGAGGAGGCCGGAAAGCGATGTCGGACCCCCCACGCAAGGAAACCGACATAGCGCGCAAAATTCGCGCCCGGGGACTGGCGCGCGGCCGTTTGCCCGCACAGATCGCGCAGGAAATTCATGATCAATGCGGTCCGCTGTTCGGGACCAGCAGGATCAAGGCGCACCGGCTGTCCCACGGGGTTTCGCTGTCCGACATCGTCGCTCAGGTCAAGGCCCTCTACGAGGTGGACGGCAAGCCGCCGCCCAAGCTCGGGGAGACGCTGCTGTCGGCGTACGAGAGCGGCTACAAGCGGCCGGGGCCCGAGTACCTGCATTACCTGTGCGCCGTCTACCGGGTGGAGCCGGAAGACCTCGGCTATCAGAACCCCTGCATCTGCGGACAAGGTCACGCCAGCCGCGCGGCCGTCGCGCCCGCCGCTGACAGTCCCCTGCCCGCACCGATCGGAGACGGGGACGCCGACGCCCTCGTGGGCGCGGTCGTGCCCCGCGTCCCGCGAATGAGCGACCGACCTTGGATCTCGGTCCACGAACTGCGGGGGCCGGACCGCGCCGACGGGCCCGCGCCCATCGATGTGGGAGAGGAGGACATCGTGCTTCGTAGAACGCTGCTGCAGCTGCTGGCCGGGGCGGGCGTGACGCTGGACGGCCAGTTCCTCGGGGCGGTGGACGGCCTGCGGCGCAAGATGGACGACACCCTGGTCAACGCGACGGTGTCGCCGACGATGCTCGACCAGTGGGAGGAGACCACGCTCGGCTACGCCCGCCAGTACCAGGCCACGCCCTCCCTGCGGATGCTGTGCGAGGTGCTGCTGGACTTCAGCGAGGTGCGCCGCATGTGCGACCGGCGCCAGCCGCTCGAGCTGCAGGAGCGGCTGTGCCGGATCGCCGCCCAGCTGTCCGGGCTGTCCGGCCTCATCATGATCAACCTGGGCGACCACCGGATGGCGCGGTCGTTCTTCCGCACCGCCCGGGCCGCGGCCGACGAGACCGGCGACCGCGCGCTGCAGGCCTGGGTGACGGTGCGCGAGTCGCTGGTGCCGATGTACTACGGCGACCCGCGGGAGGCCCTGCACCTGGCGCGCAAAGCGCAGGACCTGGCGGGCCGCGGCCCCAGCGTGGCGGGCGCGATGGCCCCCGCGGTGGAGGCGCGCGCGCTCGGCATGCTGGCCCTGCGCGGCCGCACCGACGCCGCCCCTAGCGCGCGCCGCGCCCTGGTGCGCGGCCGGGCCGTGTTCGACCAGCTGTCCAAAGAGAACACCAGCGACCTGGTCTTCGGCTTCACCGAGCGGCAGATGGCCTTCTACGAGGGCGACACCTACACCAACCTCGGCGACCACCAGCACGGCGACGAGGTGCTCAGCCGGGCGCTCACCCTGTACTCGCCCAACGACCGCGTGGACATGACCCTGGTGCGGCTCGACCGGGCGGCCTGCAAGCTGCACGCCGGTCATCCGGACGCGGCGCTGCAGGAGGGGCAGGCCGCCATCCTCGACCTGCCGAGCGAGCACCGCTCCGACATCCTGGTCCACCGGGCGCGGCAGCTCGGCGCCGCCGTGCGCGCCAAACACGGGGAGATCCCGCAGCTGAAGGACTTCTACGAGGCCCTGTCGGCGCCCCATGTCAAGAGCCCGACCGCCGCGGACGCCCGGACGGCGGTGCCCCCGGCCGAGCAGGCGTGAGCGTGCCATGACGGCGACGTACGACAGTGCTCCGGGCCTGAACGGCGGCGACGCCGTCCTCGGCGGCGGGCCCCGCACCGGCGCCGCGGGCGCGAACCGCGACGCCGCCGACCCGAGCCGCGAGACGGCCGACGGCGGCGCCGCGCACCGGACGCAGGACCGGGGCGCGGCGGGGCGCGCGCAGGCGCACGAGGCGGCGGGGGCCGGCTCGTCGCGGGGCCTGCTGCGGCTTCGCGACGAGCCGCCGGAATGGAGCCTCGGCGAGCTGCGGCTGCGGCGCTACCGCCGCGCCGACCACGCCGCGGTGCTCGCCCTGCACCGCGAGGGGCTGGCCCAGGTGGGGCTGCGGCCCGGCGACGGCGTGTACTACGACCACGACTTCTCCCGCATGGAGGAGATCTACCTGCGCGACGGCGGCGAGTTCCTCGTCGGGGAGCTGAACGGGGAGATCGTCGCCATGGGCGGGCTGCGCCCCGCCGGCCTGGTGCCGTGCGGTGACGCGCGGGCGTCCGCCGACTGCGCGCCGGCCGCCCCCGCGCCGGGCGTGGCCGAGATGGTGCGGCTCCGCGTGCGCCCGGACGTCCAGCGATGCGGCTTCGGCACCGCCGTGATGCGGGCGCTGGAGGAGCGGGCCGTCGAGTGCGGCTATCGGCTGCTGTGCGCGGACACCACCGAGCTGCAGGAGCCGGCGCTGCGCATGTACCGGCGCTCGGGCTGGACGGAGACCCGGCGCGAGGTGATCGGCGGCATCGTCAACGTCTACCTGGAGAAGCGCCTGCGCTGAGGCGCCGCGGCCCGCCGGGGGAGGACCCCCTGACCGTGGCGGCCCCGCGCCGGCGGCGCGGTCCGGTGCGGGGCCGCCACGGCTCAGGGATCCTTCTTCCCCGGCGGGAGCCTTTCGAGCATCCGGTCACGGACCGTCCAGGCGTCCCCCGACCATCTGCATCACCGGATACCGAGACCGGCGGACGTCGGTGAAGCCCCGTTCCTCCAGCGCCCGCGCGACCTCCCCGTCGCCGAACATCCGCACCCCCAGCAGCGCGCTGAGCAGCCCGACGCCGAACCGGGCCGGCGGCAGGCCGGGGAGCCGCGAGGTGAGGACGACCAGCCGTCCGCCCGGCTTGAGCACGCGCGCCATGCCGTCCAGCGCCGCCCAGGGGTTGTCGAACAGGTACAGGCCGCCGAAGCAGCAGACCGCGTCGAAGGAGGCGTCCCGGAACGGCAGGTCGACGGCGTTGCCGCGCACGTACCCGACGTCGGCGCGTCCGGGGGAGGGGCGGGTGTGCGCGACCGCCTGCTCCAGCATGGTGCGGGACGCGTCCAGCCCCACCACCAGGCCGTCCTCGGCCACGCCCGCGGCCAGCGCGCGGGTCACGTTGCCGGGCCCGCACGCCACGTCCAGCACCGTCGCCGCCGGCCGGGACCGGTCGCCGGGCTGCCCGAGCCCCAGCCAGTCGCGGGCCATGGCGTGCTCGGCCGCGGTGTCCGGGCCGAACGGCCAGCCCTTGGCGAGGTTGAAACCGACCGGCCGCCACACCCGCTCGTAGATCCGCGGCAGGAGCGTCGACTGCATGGCGCGCTGCGCGACCGTCGGCGCGGGCTCGGCGTCCGGGCCGAGGAGGTCCAGATAGCCCGCGTCCGCGGAGGGCTCGGCGGACGCGGTGAGCAGCTCCGCGATCCGCGCGCGGGGCTCCGATCGCCGACCTTCGTCCGGGCCGTGTGCCATGGACGGACTCACCCCACTATTGGATCACTCGTCAACGATCGTGTCCGACGCTCTTCGCCGGTGTGATCCACTCCACTCCGGGTTCAGGCGCCGTCGGACGCCTCCTCGAGCGCCAGGCCGGTGTGGGCGGCCAGGAACGACAGGGTGTCGGTCATCAGCTCCACGGAACGGCTGACCGAGCGGGCCGCGTGCCCGACCTGCGTCTCGTTGCGCAGCACGATCGGCGCGTCGGCGAACTCGCGGGACGTGGCGTGCTGCAACGCCGCGCACATCTTGCGGGCGTGCAGCGGGTCCACACGCGTGTCGTTGTCGAACACCGTGAACAGGACCGCCGGGTACGCCACGCCCTCGCGCACGTGGTGGTACGGCGAGTACGACAGCAGCCACTCCAGCTCCTCGGGAACGGAGGCCGAGCCGTACTCGTCGTTCCAGGTCTCGCCGAGCCCGAACCGCTCGTACCGCACCATGTCCAGCAGCGGCGCCGAGCACGCCACGGCCCGGTACAGGTCGGGCCGCTGGGTGAGCGCCGCGCCGACCAGCAGCCCGCCGTTGGAGCCGCCGGAGATGGCCAGCCGGTCGGGGGAGGTCACGCCGTCGGCGATGAGGCGTTCGGCGGCGGCGTGGAAGTCGTCGAAGACGTTCTGCTTCTTGTCCCGCATGCCCGCGCGGTGCCACTCCTCGCCCTCCTCCGAGCCGCCGCGCAGGTTGGCGATCGCGTACACGCCGCCCGCCTCCACCCAGGCCAGGATGCTCGCCGAGTAGCCGGGCGTGAGGGAGATGTTGAAGCCGCCGTAGCCGTAGAGGATCGTCGGCCGCGGACCGCCGGCGCCGCCGGGGCGGGCCAGCACCAGCATCCGCACCGGCGTGCCGTCGTACGACTCGTAGGTCACCTGCCGGGCCTCGATCTCGGGGACGTCCACCGCGCCGGGCGCCGTCGCCCACGTCGTGGTCTCGCCGGTGCGGGCGTCGTAGCGCAGCACCGTCGACGGCGTGACGTTGTCGGTGTAGCCGAACCAGGCCTCGTGCCCGCCCTCCGGCCGCTCCGTGATCCCGCCGATCGACCCGAGCCCGGGCGCGGGCACCCGGCCGATCCGCTCGCCGGTGGCCAGGTCGTGCACCGTGATCTCGCTGATCGCGTGGCGGATCCAGCCCGCCAGCAGGACCGGGCGGTCGCCGAGCTCGGGGCCGTCGAGGATCGCGTAGTCGGTGAGCACGGCCTCGTCGTCCTGCGGGATCAGGTCGCGCCAGGTGCCGTAGGCGGGGTCGGCCGGGTCGGTGACGCACAACCGGGACCGGGGCGCGTCCCGGTCGGTGAAGACGTAGGCGCGTCCGTCGCGGCCGACCTGCAGCCACGTCGAGGCGTCCACGCCCACCTGCACGGGCTTCAGATCCGGCCGCTCGGCGGGCGAGGCGGCCAGGTCGGCGATCCACAGGTCGTTGCGCGGGGCGGTGCCCTGGGACGCGGAGACGGTCAGCCACCGCCCGTCGCGGCTGACCGACACGCCGTAGTAGTTCGTCTTGTCCAGGCCCTCCCCGAAGATCAGCACGTCGTCGGCGTCCGGGTCGGCGCCGACGCGGTGCAGGTACACGCGGCGGTGGTACTGGTCCTCCCCGGCGGGGACGGCGTCGGCGGGCAGGCGCCGCACGTAGTAGTACGCCTCGCCGCCGGGCAGCCAGGTCAGGGACAGGCCGCGGGTGCGGTCGATCGGGCCCTCGACGCGTTCGCCGGTCGCGACGTCGAGGACGTACAGCCGGGACTCCTCGTCGCCGCCGTGCGACACCGTGTACGCCAGCCGCCGCCCCTCCTTGTCGGGGACCCAGGAGTCCAGCGTGGTCGTGCCGTCGGGGTCGATCGCCATGGGGTCGACGAGGGCGCGCTCGGTGCCGTCCGGGTCGACCGTGTACAGGACGGGGTGCTCCTGCCCGCCCTCACGGCGGATGAAGAACCGGCGTTCGCCGCGCCACACCGGCGCGCCGATGCCGCCGGCGCCGAGCAGCTCGCCGAGCCTGCGGCGCAGCCGGTCGCGGCCGGGCAGCCCGTCCACGGCCTTGCGGAACAGCTCCTCCTGGGCCGCCATCCACCGTTCGGTCTCCTCGGTCCGCTCTTCCAGCCAGCGGTACGGGTCGGCGACCCGGTGCCCGTGGAGGACGTCGACGATGTCCTGGCGCTGCGCGAAGGGGTACGGCGGTCGGCTCATGGTCGCACTGTATGCGCCCGCGGGCGGCGACGGCGCGCCGGTGCCGCGGACGCTCCCTCCCGGGTCGGCGCGACGCCCGGCCGAGTCTCGGCGACAAGATCCCGTCAGCGCGTGTGGCGAGGTGAACGCGCAGGTGATCTTCGGTAGAAGTGACTGTTGACCAGCTGGTCTTCCACACAGGGGGGTGGAACATGTACAGGGTCATCGGGGGGAGCCGCGCGCCCACGCGCGCGGCGCTGGGCGCCGCCGGGGCCGTCGTGACCGGCGTCTGCCTGGCGGCGGGGCCGCCGGCGCACGCCGCGGCCCGGACCGCGCCGCCGCGTCCGGCCGTCACCGCCGGGGGAGTCGGCGCCAAGGGGAAGGTCGAGGTCGTCTACGCCCGGCCGAAGCTCGCCCCGTCGGGGACCAAGGTCACCTGGCAGTGGCGGCTGCGCAACCGCACCGGCCGGAAGGCCTACGCGGTCGTGCTGACGCACCGCGTCAAGCCGCCGCTGCCGATCCGGTCGCCGCAGAAGGCGTGCCGGGTGGTGGAAGAGGGGCTGGTGCGCTGCACCTACGCGTCGCTTCGGGCGGGCCAGACGCGGAAAGGGACGCTGGTGGCGACGCTGCCGGACAGCCTGGAGGGCGGCGTGAGCCTCCGCGGCCACGTCGACTGGCGGCGCAGCAAGCCGCGGAAGAAGGCGAAGCGCCCCACCGGACGGCCCGTCTCGCAGGGAGGCACCCCGACGACGAGCCCGTCGCAGACCCCGACGCAGGGGTCCGGCCCGTCGCAAGAGCCGTCCCAGGGCCCCGTGCCGGCCCAGGAGCCGTCACAGAACCTGCCCAGCGACTCGTCGCAGCCGCAGACGCTGCCCGCGTCGGCTCCGCGGACGGGCCAGGCGAGGCCGCGCGCCAAAAAGTCGTCCCCGCACGGCAAGAAGACACCGCGGAGCAAGACGCCCAAGGGCAAGACGCCGCGCACCAAGAAGCCGCGGGGCAAGAAGCCGCGGGGCAAGGCGTCCGCGAAGGGCGCGGCGGTCTCGCGCGGCGCGGCAGTGCCGCGGCAGCACTCCAGGCCGCGGGCTCAGGGCTCGACCGAGCCGCGCCTGGCCCTGAGCAGCCTGCATTACAAGACCATGCCGTACGACGTCGTGTCCCGCGCCCAGGACACCTGAGACCGGGGCGGACCGGGACGTCCAAGGAGCGGAGCGGCACGTTCCGGCCCGCCCCTGCGGGCGCGCGTCCCCGTTCACGGGCGCGCGTCCACGGCGGCTCCCGGGACCATCGCGATGATCCCGGGAGCCGCCGCGCGTTCAATCTCGTCGCTTTGGGGGGTATTAATGGGGTAGCGGACGACCTTCTCAGGCGCCACACTGATTTTCGGGGTCGGCCGTGCGGTCGACCAGCGCTGGTACGGCCAGCTAACCCCTGGGGAGGTCCTCATGGTGGGTGCGCAGGTGCCGGAGACAATACTCGGGCCTCGGTGCGAGGCGCGCGCAGACGCGTGCACCGAGGCGAACGAGACCCACGATCCTGAGAGGGCCGTCTGATGAGACAGGTCCTTCTCCTGAACGCGACGTACGAACCACTCACCACCCTTCCCCTTCGACGGGCGGTCTGCCTCGTGCTCCGGGAGAAGGCGGAAGTCGTCCACAACGACTCTTCGGGCGCGGTCCTGCACTCGGCGAGCATGTCGATCGAGGTGCCGTCGGTGATCAGACTCCGCCGGTACGTGCGGATCCCGATGCGCACCCGCGTCCCCCTGACCCGCGCCGCGCTGATGCGCCGCGACAACTACCGCTGCGCCTACTGCGGCCGCCGCGCCGAGACCATCGACCACGTCCTGCCGCGCAGCCGGGGCGGCAAGCACGTGTGGGAGAACTGCGTGGCCTCCTGCATGTCGTGCAACCACCGCAAGGCCGACCGGCTGCTGGAGGAGCTCGGGTGGACGCTCAACGTCACGCCCGGCGTGCCGCGCGGCGTCCACTGGAGGCTCATCGGCCTGATCCACGACGGCGATCCGCAGTGGGCGCCCTACGTCCGCGAATTGGCCGCCTGACCCGCCGACCGGGGACGGCGCGGGGCGGCGGTCCCGGGCTCGGCGCGTCCTGACCGGCCGACCGGAGCGCCGTATCCTGGGAGCGTGCCACGCTACGACTATCGCTGCCGCGCCTGCGGATCGACGTTCGAGGTGTCCCGGCCGATGAGCGAGGCGTCCGCGCCCGCCACCTGCCCGTCCGGCCACGACGACACGGTCAAGCTGCTGTCCACGGTCGCCGTCACCGGGACGAGCCGTGCGAGCGCCCCCGCTCCGCGCCCCGCGGCCGGCGGCGGAGGCGGCTGCTGCGGCGGAGGCTGCTGCTCCTCCTGACCCCGGCTCGCCCCCGTCCGAGCCTCGGCGGCGCGATCAGATCCGATCGTGACGCGGCGCGCCTGGGCAGAAGCGATTCCGCCGGGGGCGACGTGGCCGCGCTCGGCGGTGGCGACGCAGGCGACGGGCGGGCTCCCGCCGGGCGGCATGATCTTGCGGGGTTCCTGGGCGGCCAGTGTTCAGGTGGCTGCCGCGTCTGACCTCTGCTCAAGGCCGCCCGGCTTCGGCGGCCTCAGCTGTGCTCGGCCGTGACGTGGTTCGTCCCGGACGATGCCGCCGGCCGCTCGGCGGCAGCGGCGCCCACGAGACCGCGTGTCACCGTGCGGCATGATCGTTTGCCACGCCCGGGACGGCCGGTGACCGGAAGGGCCGCTGCCTCCGGAGCGGCGGCCGAGGGCGGGCGCCGATCGGCCGTGAAGTGAGTTGCAGGCGCCGCCGCGCCTCGTGGGCGGTGCCACGAGACACGGCGGCGCGTCGTCAGTTGCCGCCGAGCTGGGTGATGTCCCGGGCGGCTCCGGTGGAGGCCGAGGTGGTCATCGCGGCGTAGGCCTGCAGGGCCGCGCTGACCGGGCGCCGCCGGTCGCGGGGGCGGAAGCCGCCGAGCTCGGCCAGGAGCTTCTCGCGGCGGGCGGCGAGCACGTCGGCCGGGACGTCCAGTTCCAGCGTGCGGCGCGGGATGTCGATGACGATGCGGTCGCCGTCCTCGACCAGCGCGATGTCGCCGCCCGCGGCGGCCTCGGGGGAGGCGTGGCCGATGGACAGGCCGCTGGTGCCGCCGGAGAACCGGCCGTCGGTGATGAGCGCGCACGCCTTGCCCAGGTCGCGGCCCTTGAGGAAGCTCGTCGGGTAGAGCATCTCCTGCATGCCCGGGCCGCCCTTGGGGCCCTCGTAGCGGATGACGACGACGTCACCGGGCTTGACCTTGCCGCCGAGGATGCCGTCGACGGCGTCCTCCTGGCTCTCGAACACCACCGCCGGGCCGGAGAACGTCCACAGCTCCTCCTCGACCCCGGCGGTCTTCACGATCGCGCCGTCGGGCGCGAGGTTGCCGTACAGGACGGCCAGGCCGCCGTCGGTCGTGTACGGGTGGTCGACGTCGCGGATGCAGCCCTCGGCGCGGTCCAGGTCGAGGGACTCCCAGCGGGCGCTCTGGCCGGACGCCCGGGTGGTGCGCTCTCCGCCGGGCGCGGCGTGGAACATCTCCACGGCCTCGGGCAGCACGTCGGGGGAGCGGACGTCCCACCGGGCCAGGAACTCGGTCAGCGACGACGAGTGGATGCTGTGGACGGTGCGGTTGAGCAGCCCGGCGCGGTCCAGCTCGCCCAGCAGGGCGGGGATGCCGCCCGCGCGGTGGCAGTCCTCAACGTGGTACTCGGCGGTGGCGGGGGCCAGCTTGCACAGGCACGGCACCCGGCGCGACAGCTCGTCGATCTCCTTGAGCCCGAAGTCGACCTGGGCCTCGCGGGCGGCGGCCAGCAGGTGCAGGATCGTGTTGGTCGAGCCGCCCATGGCGATGTCGAGGGCCATGGCGTTCTCGAACGCGTCGCGCGTGGCGATGCTGCGGGGCAGGACGGAGTCGTCGTCCTGCTCGTAGTAGCGGCGGGCGAGCTCCACCACCGTGCGCCCCGCCTCCTGGTAGAGGCGCCGGCGCTCGGTGTGGGTGGCCAGGACGGTGCCGTTGCCCGGCAGCGCCAGCCCGATCGCTTCGGTGAGGCAGTTCATGGAGTTGGCGGTGAACATGCCCGAGCACGAGCCGCAGGTCGGGCAGGCGCTCTCCTCCAGGCGCGCCAGCGCGTCGTCGGACACCGAGTGGTCGGCGGAGGCGATCATCGGGTCGATCAGGTCGAGCTTGTGGCCGCCCAGGACGCCCTCGACCGGCTTGCCCGCCTCCATCGGCCCGCCGGAGACGAACACGGTGGGGATGTTCAGCCGCAGCGCGGCCAGCAGCATCCCCGGGGTGATCTTGTCGCAGTTGGAGACGCAGACCAGCGCGTCGGCGCAGTGCGCGTTGACCATGTACTCGACCGCGTCGGCGATCAGCTCCCGGGACGGCAGCGAGTAGAGCATGCCGCCGTGCCCCATGGCGATGCCGTCGTCCACCGCGATCGTGTTGAACTCGCGCGGCACGCCTCCCGCCTCGCGGACGGCGGCGGCGACGATGTCGCCGACCTCGCGCAGATGGACGTGGCCGGGCACGAACTGGGTGAAGCTGTTGGCCACGGCGACGATCGGCTTGCCGAAGTCCTCCCCGGCCACGCCGGTGGCGCGCAAGAGCGCGCGGGCTCCCGCCATGTTGCGTCCGTGGGTGACCGTTCGTGACCTGAGCGGGGGCATGATGCTCCTCGGCGTGCTGACGTGGTGTGGCGGTGATCTTACGTCGCAGCGGCGGATCGCGCCCTGCCTCGGCCCCTACCCTCGTCCCGTCGGGGAGGCGGCCCGCCGGCCCGGCAGAGGTCCCCTGGGGGGTCGGCTGTGCCTTCGATGCTATCAACGCCGCTGGTTCGCGGGTTTGCGAAGGGCTCGGCGAAAGGGGCGCGCGGGGAGACCGCGAAGGGGAAGGCGAAGGGGAGCCGCGAAGGGGAAGGCGAAGGGGAGCCGCGAAGGGACGAACTGAGCGATGAGGGCACCCCGGGGGCGGGGTGCCCTCCGACACCGGTGTCCGGTGGCCGAGGGCTCGTCGTCGAGCCGCGGGCCGGACGGCGTCCGGCCCCGGAGGCGGTCGGTCAGACCGTCTCGCGCTGCTCGTCCTCCTCCGTGGGGTACTGCGGGGGGAGCGCCTCCTGGGCGGCCTGGTAGATGCGCTGGATGTCGGCCTCGGTGAGGATCTTGGGCCGGCGGCGCAGGTAGCCGCGCGCCTGGTTGCCCGCGTAGACGTCGACGTCCCGCACCCGCATGACCTTCCACGGGATGGACGGCCCGTAGATGGCCACCGAGGGCTGGACGGGCACCTCGAAGCCGACCCGCTCGGAGAGCATCCGGCTGGCCTGCTCGGCCTCCCACCGCGCCTCGTCCAGGCGGTCCTTCTTGTTGAAGGGGCCGTGGAAGAGCTTGCGGTGCGACAGGGTCCGCACGGGCAGCCGCTTGTCCCACTTCTCCGAGTCGATGGCGTAGACGCCGCTCGGGCCGATGACCAGGTGGTCGATGCGGCCGTCGCTGACGCCCTCGGTGTCGCGCGGCACCGCCCGGGCGTGCAGCACCAGGTAGCCCTTCTTCTCGAGGGCGCGCAGCTGCCGCTCGGTGCGCCGCTCGGCGGCCGACGACTTCTGCCAGGCCGCCACGCTGGACGAGGTGCGGGCCCGGCGGACGACGTCGGCGATGACCGCCACGATCGCGGCGGTGAGCCCGACGCGCAGGTCGAACACCACCGCGAAGACGACCCCGATCACGACCGCCGCGGCGGCGCGGATCGCCCAGCGCCGGACGGTGGGGTCGTTCAGCAGCTCGCCGTAGGTCTCGGGCCTGGGCGGCAGCCTGCCCGGCCTGCGGCCCGGGTCGGGAGAGGACCGGCCGCCCTGGGTGTTGTCGCCCCGCTCCATGATCGCCATAGGTGACGCTCCGTATTCCCTTCGCGTCGGAAACATGATCCTCCGTGCGCAGAGTAATCATCGCCGCCGTTCCGCGCCTAGTCATGTCGGGTTAATACTTTTGTCGCCACTTCTGCGTGATTCGTCGAAGCGTCGCGCGGGTAGGACTGCATTCACCCCTCTCTTTGCGGCGTGCCCTCGTTGTCATCTTTGATCCGGGGGTCCGGGGGGTCTACCGTTCGACGGTGTGACGCATCCTCATGACCTGAGCGCGCTGGAGCAGGCCGCGGCGATCCGGGCCCGCGAGCTGTCCCCGCTGGAGCTGGCCGACCACTACCTGGACCGCATCGAGCGGCTGAACGACCAGGTGGGCGCGTACGTGACGGTGGACGACGAGCACGTGCGCGAGCAGGCGCGGGCCGCCGAGAAGCAGGTGCTCGACGCCGCCGACCCGGCCGACCTGCCACCGCTCCACGGGGTGCCGATCCCGATCAAGGACCTGAACATGGTGGAGGGGGTCCGCTTCACCCTGGGGTCGCGGGCCTTCGCCGACATGAAGGGGTTCGCCGACGACAATGTCGTGACCCTTCTGAGGCAAGCGGGATGTGTCCTGTTGGGCAAGACCACGACCCCGGAATTCGGTCTGCCCTGCTACACGGAAAGCGACGTCGCGCCCCCCGCCCGCACGCCGTGGGACCTGGAGCGGTCCGCGGGCGGCTCCAGCGGCGGCGCCGCCGCGGCGGTCGCCGCGGGCCTGGCGCCGGCCGCGCAGGGCAGCGACGGCGGCGGTTCGATCCGCATCCCCAGCAGCGTGTGCGGCCTGGTCGGCATCAAGCCGACCCGGGGCCGCGTCTCCCAGGGCCCGATCGTCCCCGACCTGTTCGGGCTGTCGACCAACGGGCCGATCGCCCGCACCGTCCGGGACGCCGCCGCGCTGCTGGACGCCATGGCCGGGCACATGCCCGGCGACCTGTACCTGGCGCCGCCGCTGCCGGAGGGCGAGACCTTCCTCGGCTGCGCCGACCGCCCGCCGGGCCGGCTGCGCATCGCCCGCAGCGCCGAGCCGGCCGTCCCCGGCGCCGAGGTGCACCCCGACTGCCTGGCCGCCTACGAGGAGGCGTCGGCGCTGCTGGCGGAGCTCGGCCACGAGGTCGTCGACATGCCGCGGGTCTTCAGCCCCGACCTGGTGCCGATCTTCGAGACGCTGTGGGGCGTCATGGCCACGCTCACGCCGGTCGAGCCCGACAAGGAGCACCTGCTCCTGCCGCTGACCCGCTGGCTGCGCGAACGCGGCAACGCCACCGGCGCGCCCCAGCTGTTCCACGCGCACGCGATGCTGCAGGCGGCGCTGCGGCAGGCGTTCCCGGTGATGGACGAGTTCGACGCGATCCTGCACCCGACCCTGGCCCAGCCGCCGCGCCCCGTGGGCTACTTCCACGACCAGGAGCCCGAGGAGAACTTCGCGAGGCAGAAGGCGTTCACCCCGTTCTGCGCCATGTACAACGTGTCGGGGCAGCCCGCCGTCAACGTTCCGCTGCACTGGAACGCCGACGGCCTGCCCATCGGCGTGATGCTCGCCGGACGTCTGGGCGGCGAGGGGACTTTGATCTCGCTGGCGGCGCAGCTGGAGGAGGCCCGCCCCTGGGCCGACCGCAAGCCGCCGATCTGGAACGCCTGACTGCGTCCCGGCCCAGCGGGCATGTGCCTTCCGTGGTGGATGAG
The DNA here is from genome assembly GCF_001552235.1 of Actinomadura rubrobrunea NBRC 15275. Taxonomy (NCBI): domain Bacteria; kingdom Bacillati; phylum Actinomycetota; class Actinomycetes; order Streptosporangiales; family Thermomonosporaceae; genus Actinomadura; species Actinomadura viridilutea. The sequence continues at coordinate 76,737 of NZ_BCQU01000014.1, forward strand.
CACGTGGCCCACGAGGAGCTGCGCAGGCTCGCCCGGGCCCATCACGTCGCCGCCGGCTACAAGGACTGGCTGGGACGGGAAACCCCCGTTCCAGCCGAGACCCTTGTGGCGGTGCTGGCCGCACTGGGGGTGGACGCCTCCACCCCTTCGGCGGTGCGCGCCGAACTGGCGCGGCTGCCAGAACGGCGGCGTCGACGGATGCTGCCTTGCGTGGTGACCTGCCGTGGCGTTCCGGGCGCCGACCGGATCCAGGTGCCGCCGCAGACCGAACTGTCCGTGGAACTGGCCGACGGCACGACACTGACGCCGATCCCGGCGCCCCCTACGCCCGAAGGCGACATCACCTACACGCTGCCCGCGGATACGCCCCTGGGGTGGCATCGCGTCCGCGCACGCCGAGGCTCACAAGAACAGGAAGCCGCGCTGCTCTTCGCCCCGGAGCGCCTGCGGGCACCGGACCCGGCATGGGGCTTCACCGCTCAGCTGTATTCCGTGCGCTCCCGAGCCAGCTGGGGGATAGGCGACCTGCACGACCTGGCGCGACTGGCGGCCTGGAGCGGCAAAGAGCTGGGAGCGGGGTTCGTCCTGGTCAACCCCCTGCACGCCACCGAGCCGACGCCTCCTATCGCCCCGTCGCCCTATTCGCCGATGAGCCGCCGTTACGCCAGCCCTCTCTACCTGCGGGTCGAGGACGTGCCCGAATGCGCGGCGTTGTCCGCGGACGAGCGCGAACGCGTCGCCGCCCTGGCCGCCCCGCTGCGCCGGGACAACGGCCTCATCGACCGGGACGCGGTGTGGACGGCCAAACGCCAGGCTTTGGAAACGCTTTACCTCGTCCCCCGAACGCCCCGGCGGCAACACGAGTACGACCGGTTCCGCCACCGCGAAGGCGAGGCATTGACCGTGTTCGCCACCTGGTGCGCGTTGGCGGAGGAGTACGGCAACGACTGGCGCCGCTGGCCGCCCCATCTCCAGGACGCCGCCAGCCCCGCTGTGGCGCGCGCAGCCGAACGGTTGGCGTCACGCGTCGACTTCCACGCCTGGCTGCAATGGCAGCTCGACCAGCAGCTCGCCGCAGCCCAGCGGACCGCACGAGCCGCGGGCATGCCCATCGGCATCATGCACGACGTCGCCGTGGGCGTGCCTCACGCGAGCGCCGACGCGTGGGCCTACCGCCCCCTCTTCGTCGAGGAGATGAGCGTGGGGGCGCCCCCGGACGAGTTCAACCAGCGCGGCCAGGACTGGGGACAGCCCCCGTGGCATCCCGAGCGCCTCGCCCACGCCGAGTACGCCCCGTACAGGGAGATGCTGGCGACGGCCCTCAGACACGGGGGAGGACTGCGCATCGACCACGCCATGCAAGTGTCGCGGCTGTGGTGGATCCCCGAAGGCGCCTCACCCGCCGACGGCACGTACGTGGGCTACGACCACGAGGCGCTGCTGTCCTGCCTCATCTGGGAGGCGGCCCGCACCGACGCCGTCGTCGTCGGCGAGGACCTCGGCACGGTCGAGCCCCGACTGCGCGCGGACCTCGCGATGCGCGGCGTCCTGGGCACGTCCCTGCTGTGGTTCGAACGCGACCGCCACGGCAGGCCCCAGACCCCCGAGAACTGGCGCGAGCTCTCCCTGGCCACCGTCGGCACCCACGACATGCCGCCGATCATCGGATTCCTGCACGGCGACCACGTCGCCCTGCGCGACCGGCTCGGGCTGCTCGCCCGGCCCGCCGCCGACGAGGCGGCCGACCACTGGCGGCAGCTGGCCGACTGGCTGGCCCTCCTGCGCGCCGAGGGGCTGCTGGCCGCCTCTCCGGACGCCGTGCTGCGCCGCCTGGCCGACGGCGCGCACGACCACGACGAAGCGGTGGCGTCCGCCCTGCACGCCCTGCTGGCGCGCACCCCGGCCCGGCTCGTCGGCGTGTCGCTGGCCGACGCGGTGGGCGAGCGCCGCACCCAGAACCAGCCCGGCACCACCGACGGGTACCCCAACTGGCGCCTGCCCCTGGCCGACGCCGACGGCCGTCCCGTCGTGCTGGACGACCTGCCCGCCGACCCCCGCCCGGTCGCGGCCGTGGAGCCCGTCCGGGCGGCGATGCGGACGCGGGCGCGGCCACCGCGGCGATCGAGGTGACCGCGCCCGCGCCGAGGCGGCGTGCGCGGGTCAGGACGCGGCGGAGGCGTCCTTGGCCTGGGCGCGCAGGGCCCGCGCCACCCCGTCGCGGCCCTCCGACAGCAGCCGCACCAGCGCCGCGGGCGGCCGGTGCTCGGCGATGTAGGCCTCGGTGCGGTCGACCGTCGCCTGCTCGATGATCAGGAACGGGTAGGCGACCTCGGCGAACGTCTGCGCCATGTCGCTGCTCCACTCGTCCCAGATCCGGCCGACCTCGGCGAAGTACCGGTCGACGTACGGGCGCAGCAGCTCGGCCTGGTCGGGCTCGACGAAACCGCCCAGCGTGGCGCGGAACACCGCGTTGGGCAGCTTCCCGCCGACGATCCGCTCCCAGGCGGCCGCCTTGGCCTCGGCGGTCGGCATCGCGGCCCGGCAGGCGGCGGCGTGCCGCTCGCCCGCCGCGGTCGGGTCCCGCTCCAGCTCGGCGTCGATCTCCGCCTCGCCCGCCCGGCCGGTGACCACCAGGCGGCGCAGCAGCGCCCAGCGCAGCTCGGTGTCGACCGTCAGGCCCTCCAGCGACCGCGAGCCGTCCAGCAGCCCCTTGACGAACGCCAGGTGGTCCTCGGTCTCGGCCACGGCCGTGAACGCCTGCACGTAGGCGAGCTGGAAGTCCGACCCGGCCTCGGCCTCGCGCGCCAGGTCGTACAGCGCGTCGGCCATCAGCCGCCGCCCCTCCGGGCGCCACGCCGGGTCGGCGTACTGCTGCAGGGCCGTGCGCGCCTGCCGCAGCAGCGTCTGCGCCACCGAGATGTCCGTGACGCCGCGGATGCCGGACAGGACGAGCCGGACGTAGTCCCGGGTGGCCATCTCGGCGTCGCGGGTCATGTCCCAGGCCGCCGACCAGCACAGCGCCCGCGGCAGCCCGTCCTTGATGTCGCCGATGCCCCCCTGCCGGGCGGCCGACCCCGGCCCCGCCGCGGCGCCCATGAGGGTGCGCTGCGAGTGCTCGTCCAGGCGGATCTTGGCGTAGGTGAGGTCGTCGTCGTTGACCAGCACCAGGTCGGGCCGCTTCTCGCCGACCAGCTCCGGCACCTCGGTGCGGTCGCCGACGACGTCCAGCTCCACCCGCTTGCGGCGGACGATCCCCTCGGGCGTGCGGTCGTACAGGCCGATCGCGACGCGGTGGGAGCGCAGGGTCGGGTAGTCGGGCTTGGCCTCCTGCCGGACGGCGAACGCGGTGAAGACGCCGTCGTCGTCCACCTCGTAGTCGGGGCGCAGCGTGTTGACCCCGGCGGTCTCCAGCCACTCCTTCGACCACGCCTTCAGGTCGCGGCCCGAGGTCTCCTCCAGGGCGTCCAGCAGGTCGCCGAGGACGGTGTTGCCCCACGCGTGCCGCTGGAAGTAGCGGCGCACGCCCTCCAGGAAGTTGTCGCGGCCGACGTACGCCACCAGCTGCTTGAGGACGCTGGCGCCCTTGGCGTAGGTGATCCCGTCGAAGTTGACCTCGACCGCGCGGATGTCGGGGATGTCCGCCGAGATCGGGTGGGTGGACGGCAGCTGGTCCTGCCGGTAGGCCCACGCCTTCATCAGGTTGGCGAACGTCGTCCAGGACCCGGTCCACTTGGTCGCCTCGGCCTGGCACAGGACGCTCATGTACGTGGCGAACGACTCGTTCAGCCACAGGTCGTCCCACCAGCGCATGGTGACCAGGTCGCCGAACCACATGTGCGCCATCTCGTGCAGGATGGTCTCGGCGCGCCGCTCATAGGCCGCGTCGGTCACCCGCGACCGGAAGACGTAGTCCTCCAGGAACGTCACGCAGCCCGCGTTCTCCATGGCGCCGGCGTTGAACTCCGGCACGAACAGCTGGTCGTACTTGCCGAACGGGTACCGCCGGTCGAACACCTTCTCGAAGAACGCGAAGCCCTGCCGGGTGACGTCGATGATCGCGTCGGCGTCCAGGTGCTCGGCCAGCGACGCCCGGCAGAACACCCCCAGCGGGATCGCGCTGCCGTCCTCGCGCCGGTACTCGTCCCGCACCACGTGGTACGGCCCCGCCACCAGCGCGGTGATGTAGGTCGAGATCCGCGGCGTCGGCGGGAAGTGCCAGCGCCGGCGGTCCTGGCCGGAGCCGACGGGCTCCGCGGTGACGTCGGGGGCCTCGTTGCCGACGACCTGCCAGCCCTCCGGCGCGATCACCGTCAGCTCGAAGGCGGCCTTCAGGTCCGGCTGGTCGAAGCAGGTGTACATGCGGTGCGCGTCGGCGGTCTCGAACTGCGTGTAGAGGTACACGCTCTGGTCGACCGGGTCGACGAAGCGGTGCAGGCCCTCGCCCGAACGCGAGTAGGCGCAGTCGGCCACCACGCGCAGCTCGTTGCGCTCGGCCAGCGACGGCAGCGGCAGCCGGCCCTTGTCGGCGTCGTACGTCGCCGGGTCCAGGGCCCGCCCGTTGAGCGTCGCCTCCCGCACGACCGCGCCGTGCAGGTCGACGAACGTCGATGCGCCCGGCTCGGCACACCCGAACGAAATGACGGTGGTGGACCCGAACGTCTGCTCCCCCGTGGTGAGGTCCAGCTCGACCCGGTACGAGTCGACGCTGAGCAGCCGGGCCCGTTCCCGCGCCTCGTCGCGCGTGAGGTTGCCTGCCACGTGCACTCCTTGGCTGTCTTTGTCTCCGGTTAGTCCATGTCTACCAACGTCCCGGGTTCCGGGTCCCCGTGGCAGGGTCATCCGTTCCCCCGGGTTCACGGGGATGCGCGTGGGAATGGTCGCGCGGCGCCCTAGGTTGGCCCTTACGGCTCTCAAAAAGGCAGGCAGAGGAGACTGAGGTGTCGGAAAACGCTCGCACACCCGTTGACTTCTGGTTCGATCCGCTGTGCCCCTGGGCGTGGATCACTTCCCGATGGGTGCTGGAGGTGGCGAAGCACCGCCCGATCGAGCCCCGCTGGCATGTGATGAGCCTGGCCGTCCTCAACGAGGACAAGGACATCCCCGACGACTACCGCGCGTTGCTGAAGGACGCCTGGGGTCCGGTGCGCGTGTGCATCGCCGCCGAGCAGAAGCACGGGAACGAAGTGCTCGGCGATCTGTACACCGAGCTGGGGACGCGCCGTCACCATGACAAGCGGAAGTTCGACCGGGAGATGCTGGAGGAGGCCCTCGCGGCGGCCGGATGCGACCCGGCCTTGGCCGCCGCCGCCGAGTCCACCGAGTACGACGAGGCCCTGCGCGCCTCCCACAAGGACGGCATCGACCGCGTCGGCGAGGAGGTCGGCACCCCGGTGATCGAGGTCGAGGGGGTGGCCTTCTTCGGCCCGGTCGTCACCCCCGTCCCCCGCGGCGAGGAGGCCGTCAAGCTCTGGGACGGGGTGGTGAAGGTCGCCGGCGTCGACGGATTCTTCGAGCTCAAGCGCACCCGGACCCGCGACCCGATCTTCGACTGAGCGGGGCCGCGCCGGTCCGGATGCCCGTCCGTCCGGGAACCGATGCGCACGCATCCCCGCACACGCGGGGATGCGTGCGCGGGGACGTGCGAGTGCGACACCCTTACTGTACGTCGCATGCATATCACGATTGGTCACAATAATTGCGAGCGACTTGCAATTGCCATAAGTGTGTCGCCACACTGATGTCGCCAAATCGTTCAAATCGGGCAGGTGGGAACGGTGCACGTACCGGACGGGTTCATCGACGCCCCGGTCTCCGTCGCGGCCGGAGCGGTGGCGGTCGTGGGAGTGGCGGTCTCGCTGCGCGGCGCCCGCCGCGAGCTGGACGACCGCACCGCGCCGCTGGCCGGGCTGACGGCGGCGTTCGTGTTCGCCGCGCAGATGCTCAACTTCCCGGTCGCCGCGGGCACCAGCGGGCACCTGCTCGGCGGGGCGCTGGCGGCGATCCTCGCCGGGCCGTACACGGCCGTGCTCTGCATGGCGGTGGTGCTCGGCCTGCAGGCGCTGTTGTTCGCCGACGGCGGCCTCAGCGCGCTCGGCGTCAACATCACGATCATGGGCCTGGTCACGGTCGCCGTCGGGTACGGGGTCTTCCGGCTGCTGCTGCGCGTCCTGCCCGCCGCCCGTCCGGCGGTGACCGGCGCCGCGTTCGCGGCCGCGCTGGCGTCGGTGCCCGCCTCGGCCGCGGCGTTCACGCTGATCTACGCCCTGGGCGGCACCACCGAGGTGCCGCTGGGCTCGGTCGCGGCCGCCATGATCGGCGTGCACGTGCTCATCGGCGTCGGCGAGGCGCTGATCACCTCGCTGACCGTGTCCAGCGTCCTGGCCGTCCGGCCCGACCTGGTGTACGGGGCGCGCGGGCTGATCAAGCGGCCCGAGCTGCGCACGCGCACCGTGTCCGGGAGCGGCGGGGCGGCCGGCGAACCGTCCGGCGCCGGCGCGTGAGAGGGGGGAACATGAGCACCAAGCGGTTCTTCATCGTGGCCCTGCTGGTGTCGCTGGTGCTGGCCGGCGGCGTCAGCTACTACGCCAGCAGCATGCCCGACGGGCTGGAGAAGGTCGCCGCGGACAAGGGCTTCGACGCCGGGGAGAAGGAGCACGCCCTGGCGGACTCGCCGCTGGGCGACTACGGCGTCAAGGGCGTGGAGAACGACCGGCTGTCGGGCGGGCTGGCCGGAGTGATCGGCGTCGGCGCGGTGCTCCTGGTGTCCGGCGGGCTGTTCTGGGCGGTCCGGCGGCGCGGCGTCCGTATGGACTTGCGTACGGACCCGGACGCCTAGATGGGCGCCGGGCACGCGCACCGCCTCTACCTGCCCGGACGCTCGCCCGTGCACCGGCTGCCGCCGCAGTGCAAGCTCGTGGCGGTGCTGGTGTTCGTGCTGGCCGTGGTGGCCACGCCGCGCGAGCGGATCTGGGCGTTCGCCGCCTACGCGCTGCTGCTGGCGGCGGTCGCCGCGGTGGCGCGGGTGCCGTACCGGCTGGTGCTGCGCCGGACCGCGATCGAGCTGCCGTTCGTGGCGTTCGCCCTGCTCATGCCGTTCGTGGCGACCGGGGAGCGGGTCCACTGGCTCGGGCTCTCGCTGAGCGAGGCCGGGCTGTGGGGGGCCTGGAACATCCTCGCCAAGGGCACCCTCGGCGTGGTCGCGTCGATCCTGCTGGCGGCCACCACCGAGCCCCGCCTGCTGCTGCTCGGAGTGGAACGGCTGCGCATGCCGGCGCTCATCGTGCAGATCGCCGCGTTCATGCTGCGCTACGCCGACGTGGTCGCCGAGGAGATGCGCCGGATGCGGATCGCGCGGGCGTCCCGCGGCTTCGAGGCGCGCGACCTGCGGGACGCGCGCGTGCTGGCCCGGTCGCTGGGCGCGCTGTTCCTGCGGTCCTACGAGCGCGGCGAACGCGTCCACCTGGCCATGGTCAGCCGGGGCTACGAGGGGCGCATGCCGGTGCTGCGGGACGTCGGCGCCACCGCCGCCCATTGGACGGCCGCCGCCGCGCTGCCGGCCGCCGCCTTGATCGCCGCGGTCGCGTGGAGCGTTTCATGAACTCGGAGGGATCCATGACCGCCCCGAACCGGCCGACGACGGCCCCCGCATCTGCCGCGGAGGAGGACGGCGGAGCGCCCCCGTCCCTTGAGGTGCGCGGCCTCGCCTACGCCTACCCCGACGGCACTCAGGCCCTCTACGGCGTGGACGTCACCATCCGGCGCGGCGAGCGGGTGGCGCTGCTCGGCCCCAACGGCGCGGGCAAGACCACGCTCGTCCTGCACCTCAACGGGATCCTGCACGGCGGCGCGGGCACGGTGCGCGTCGCGGGCCTGGAGGTGGATCCCGCGGACAAGCGGACGCTGCGGGAGATCCGCCGCCGGGTCGGCATCGTCTTCCAGGACCCCGACGACCAGCTGTTCATGCCGACCGTCCGCGAGGACGTGGCGTTCGGCCCCGCCGCCATGGGCCTGCGCGGCGCCGAGCTGGACCGGCGCGTCCGGGACGCGCTGGAGCGGGTCGGCATGCTGGAGGCGGCCGACCGCCCCCCGCAGCACCTGTCGTTCGGGCAGCGCCGCCGGGTGGCGGTGGCGACTGTCCTGGCCATGGAGCCGGAGATCCTTGTGCTGGACGAGCCCTCGTCCAACCTGGACCCGGCCAGCCGCCGCGAGCTGGCCGAGATCCTGCGGTCGCTGGACGTGACGGTGCTGATGGTCACGCACGACCTGCCGTACGCGGCCGAGCTGTGCCCCCGCTCGCTGATCCTGTCCGGCGGGGTGATCGCGGCGGACGCGCCGACGCTCGACCTGCTGTCCGACGCCGACCTGCTGGCGGCCCACCGCCTGGAGCTGCCGTTCGGCTTCGATCCCGCGGCCATCCCGCGCTGACCCGCCCTCCGATCCGCCGCCCGCAGCCCCTGACGGCGGCGCGACCGCGGCGCCCGCTGCCATCCAGCAACATCCCCATCCGTCGCCCCTCTCGGGCTGCGCCGGCGGGCCGTGACGGTCTTTCCGCGTGTTTCCGCTTGCACGGACGGCGACGCGTCGTAGACTCGGCGTCATCTGGAAGTGGCAACCGTTTTCATTTCGTATTCGGGGGTAGTCGTGAAGGTAGCCTTCGTCGGCAAGGGCGGCAGCGGCAAGACCACCCTGTCCTCGCTGTTCGCGCGGTTCGTGGCCGAGCGGGGACTGCCGGTGGTGGCGATCGACGCCGACATCAACCAGCACCTCGGCGCGGCGCTGGGCCTCGACGAGGGCCGGGCCGCCAAGCTCCCCGCGCTGGGCGACCACCTGCCGCAGATCAAGGAGTACCTGCGGGGGGACAACCCCCGGATCTCCTCGGCGGCCGCGATGGTCAAGACCACGCCGCCCGGCGCCGGCTCGCGGCTGCTGCGGCTGCGCGGCGACGACCCGGTCCACGCGCTGGCCGAAGACGTCGACGGCGTCGCGCTGCTGGTCACCGGCGCGTTCACCGAGGACGATCTCGGGGTGGCGTGCTACCACTCCAAGACCGGCGCGGTCGAGCTCTACCTCAACCACCTGGTCGACGGGCCGGGCGAGTATGCGGTCGTCGACATGACCGCGGGCGCGGACGCCTTCGCCTCCGGGCTGTTCACCCGGTTCGACCTGACGTTCCTGGTCGCCGAGCCCACCCGCAAGGGCGTGAGCGTCTACCGCCAGTACCGCGACTACGCCCGCGACCACGACGTCGCCATCGCCGTCGTCGGCAACAAGGTGCAGGGCGAGGACGACGTGGCGTACCTGCGCGAGCACGTCGGCGACGACCTGCTGACGTGGATCGGCCAGTCGGCCGCCGTGCGGGCGCTGGAGCAGGGGCGCCACGGCGTGCCGCTGGAGGTCGACAACGAGCGGGCCCTCGCCCGCATGCTCGCCGCCGTGGACGCCTGCCGCAAGGACTGGGACAGGTACCAGCGCCAGGCCGTCGAGTTCCACGTCAAGAACGCGCGCAGCTGGGCCAACCGCGCCGTCGGCGAGGACCTGGAGGCCCAGATCGACCCCGCCTTCCGCCTGCCCGCCGCGCTCTAGCGGACGGCCCCGCAGGGGGCGCCCGCCTCGGCCGGGGGGCGGAGTCCGGCGTGCCGCGCGGGCCTGCGAGAATGCCCCACATGCGCGTGTTTCTCGGATGCGACCACGCCGGCTTCGAGCTGAAGGAGCACCTGGTCGCCTGGCTGTCGGCCAACGGTCACGAACCCGTCGACTGCGGGGCGTTCGTCTACGACGCCCTCGACGACTATCCGCCGTTCGTGCTGAGAGCCGCCGAGCGCACCGCGGCCGAGCCGGGGACGCTGGGCATCGTCATCGGCGGCTCCGGCAACGGCGAGGCGATGGCCGCCAACAAGGTCAAGGGGGTGCGGGCGGCCCTGGTGTGGAACGACGACACCGCCCGGCTCGCCCGCGAGCACAACGACGCCAACGTGATCAGCATCGGCGCCCGCCAGCACGACCTGGACACCGCCACCCGGTTCGTCCGCCTGTTCCTGGAAACGCCGTACTCGCAGGAGGAGCGGCACACCCGGCGGATCCGGATGCTGGGCGACTACGAGCAGACCGGCGAGCTGCCGCCGCTCCCCGAGAAGGACTGAGCCCGCTCACCCCCCGGCGCGGGGGCGGCTCGCCGCCGTGCCGTCCCCTGCCTCGTCGGTGCCTCGTCCCGCCGCCGGCGGCGGGACGGTCACTGGAAGCGCCGCGCGCCGCCGCGTTTGCCCTGGCGGCGGCGTTCGTTCCGGGACGATCGGGAGCGCTTGGAGGCGTCCGCGGGCTCGGCGGCGCCTTTCGGCGCGGATCCCGATCCCGTGGCGGGCGGGTCCTCCTCGTCCGGAACGGCGCGGGAGACGTCCCGCGCCCGCATCGCCGCGTCCAGCGTGATCCGCATGCTGAGCCGGGCCACGTCCACCTCCTGGCGAGTGCGGTGGGCGCCGTCGCACCCATCGGCCGGGGCCCGGCGGCGCCTCCGGCCCGTACCGTCACAGAGCGTCACACGTCGGCGCGCCGGGCTGTCAAGACCGCGTATGGACCGTTATAACAGGTCGTCCCTGGCGCGGATGCCCGTCGGGAACGCCCGATGCCCGATACAGTGCCGGAGATGCTGCAACGTCTGGTCCACCTGCTTCCGCCGGGAGTCCGCGCCTTCCTGCGGCGGATTCCGCTGCTCGTGCGGATCTACGGGTGGCTTCGGCGAGGGAAGGCCATCCGTGAACGCTATGTGTTCACCGGCCTGACCGTCGTGGCGATCGTGCTCGGCATGGCGGCCACCGAGTCGCGGGCCTGGGCGCCGCCCGCCGCGCTGGTGCTCACCGTGGTCGGCGGCGGCCTGCTGCTGAAGGTGCGCACCCTGGTCGCGCTGCTGGTGGTGGTCGTCGCGATGACCGCCTACAACGCCGCGGACGACCCGGCCGAGGTCGGCCCCGGCACGATCGCCACCCTCCTGATCACGGCGGTGCTGGCGCTCACCCTGGCCCGCACCCGCCAGCAGCTCGGCGTGCAGGGGCTGCGCGGCGACTCGATGCTGCTCGAGCTGCGCGACCGGCTGCGCCGCCAGGGCGAGCTGCCGGAGCTGCCCGAGGGCTGGGACGCCCAGGTGGTGATGCTCCAGGCGGGCGGCTCGTCCTTCGGCGGGGACTTCGTGGTCTCGGCGCGCACCGGCGACATCCTGGAGGTGGCGCTGGTGGACGTGTCGGGCAAGGGCACCGACGCGGGCACCCGGGCGCTGATGCTGTCCGGCGCGTTCGGAGGGCTGCTTGGATCGGTCCAGCCGGACCGGTTCCTGCCCGCGTGCAACGACTACCTGCACCGCCAGCGCTGGGACGAAGGGTTCGTCACGGCCGTCCACCTCCAGGTCGACCTGGCCACCGGCGAGTACACCGTCGAGTCGGCCGGGCATCCCCCCGCCGTGCAGTTCGACGCCGGCACCGGCACCTGGCAGGTCAGCTCGGCCAAGGGCGTGGTGCTCGGCGTCGTCCCGGACCTGCGCTGCGAGCCCGAACGGGGGACGCTGCGCCCCGGGGACGCGCTGCTGCTCTACACCGACGGCCTGGTCGAGTCGCCCGGCCGCGACCTGGACGCGGGCATCGACCGGCTCCTGGGCGAGGCCGAGCGGCTGGTCCCGCAGGGCTTCCGCAAGGGGGCCAAGGAACTGGTGCAGACGATGGCCGCCGCGCGGGACGACGACTGCGCCCTCGTCCTCATCTGGCGCACCTGATCTGGCGCACCTGACGGTCCTCTGCCCTGCGCCCGCCTCTGCCCTGCGTCCCCGCCCGACAGGGGCCGGGCCGCGCCGCCGAGCGTGTGATCCGCTGCTCCGCCGCCCTCTGTCAGGGGCGGCGTTCGTCGTGTCCGGCCCGTTTCGCGCCGGGCCCCTTGTGGACCCTGCTCTTGTGCCGCGGCTCGGCGGCCTTGCGCTTCGGCCGGGCCGGGTGGAGCGGCTCGTGCCGACGCGGTGCGCTCGGGTGTCCGGTCGCGGGCGGGTCGGCGGGGGCGGACGCGCCGGCCGTCGGGGTGACGCGGGCGCCCGTGCGGCCCGCGTCGTCGTCCCGGCCGCCCAGTCCCATGATCAGCCCGCCGACCAGCACCGTCGCGAGGGCGGCGCCCACCGCGGCCAGGACGCGGGCGCGGACGGTCGACCGCGCGCCGACATGCCGGATCAGGCCGAACGCCTCGGTGTCGGGCCCTTCGTCGACGGTCGGACGCGGCGTCGGCGCGGCGGCCGTCCCGATCGCCGCGGTCCGGCGCGCCGGCGCCGCCGCCGGGCCGGGC